>SLLK01000071.1 GCA_007134115.1 Gammaproteobacteria bacterium
AGCCATACCGCGCGCCAGGCTGGCCTCAATCTCGGCGTGTATATCCCCGTCCTGCGCCCCCCGGCCGGCGGCCTGGTTCACCGACACGGCGAGGCAGGCACAGGCCATATCCAGTTCACGCGCCAGCGCGGCCTCGGGCATCCCGGTCATGCCGATCATGGCGCAGCCGTCGCGTTCCAGGCGATCCACCTCGGCCGCCGTTTCCAGCCGCGGGCCCTGGGTGCAACCGTAGGTGCCGCCGTCCAGGACCTCCGCGCCAACCCGGCGGGCCGCCGCAAGCAATCGCTGCCGCAGGGTTTCGCTATAGGGTCGGGTGAAATCCACGTGCATCACTGCGTCAGGTCCGGCAAAGGTATGCTCACGGCCCCACGTGTAGTCAATAATCTGGTCGGGAACGGCCAGAGTCCCGGGCCGGAACGCGTCGGTGATATTGCCGACGGCGGCCACCGCGATGATTTCCTGCACACCGGCGTCATACAGGGCCTGCAGGTTGGCGCGGTAATTGATCCGGTGCGGGGGCAACTGGTGGGCGTCGCCATGGCGGGGCAGGAAAATCACTTCTCGTCCATGATAGCGCCCGCGCCGCAATGGCGCCGAGGGTGCGCCCCAGCGCGTGCTCACAGCCTCTTCGCCCGCAGGCACAAAGCCGTCGAGTTTGCTCAGACCGGTGCCGCCAATAATGGCCAGGCTCATGATGCGTCTCCGTCGGCCACGGCGAAGACGCCCGGCGCGTTGCGCAGGTACTCATGGTAATCCATGCCCGAACCGAAAACGTAGACATCGGGCACGTCCAGGCCCACGTAGTCGGCACACAGGCCGGTCTGATTGCGCGCGTGCTGTTTCTCCACCAGCACCGCCGTACGCACACTGGCCGCACCCTGCTCCCGGCACCATTCACAGACGGCGGCCAGGGTGACGCCCTCATCGAGAATGTCATCCACAATCAGCACATGTTCGCCGGCCAGCGGCGTACGCGGCCGGGCACGCCACTCCAGACCGCCGCCACGGGTGGTCCCGCGATAACGGGTGGCCTGCAGGTAGTCAAGCCGGAAGGGAAAAGCCAGATGCGGCAGCAACAGCCCGGTGGGCACCAGGCCGCCGACCATCACACACAACAGCAGCGGATCACGGGCTTCCAGATCGGCGCGGATGGCACGTGCCATGGCGGCCACTGCATCATTGACTTCGGCCGCGCTGTACAGCGACCGCGCCGCCGCATAGACCGCCCGTGCGTGCTCCGCCATGGCCGGCCGGGCATCCATACGCTCAGTGCTCATCGCCCGCCTCCTGCAGTTGCGCGGCAAGCGCCGCCGCCCGGCTCAGTCGCTGCGGATCAGGCACCGCCACGCGCCGGCCACGCATGGCGACCAGCCGCTCGCGGGCGCGCGCCGTCGTGCGCGGGCGCCACTGATCCAGCAGGGTCACCACATCCTCACGGCTGTTGCATACCGGCAACATATCGCACCCCGCCGCCAGCGCGCATTCGGCCCGCGCCAGCATATCGCCCATGATGCCGGCGCCGGCCATACACAAATCATCACAGAAGACCGCTCCATCGAACGCCAGTTCGCCACGCAACACCGTTTGCAGCCAGTAGTGCGAAAACGAGGCCGGCACCGCGTCCACCGCCGAGTACAGCACATGCGCTGCCATGACCGCAGGCAGCCCTTGTGCCGCCAGTTGCGCAAATGGCACCAGATCCGTCGCCCGGATCTGCGACAGCGGGCGGGCATCCTCGGGCAACAGGTGATGCGAATCCCCGCGCACACTGCCATGGCCCGGAAAATGTTTGCCCGTCGCCGGCATACCGGCCTGTGCCATGCCCTCAATCCACGCGCCGGCCAGAGCGGTGACGGCATCGGCAGTGGCAGCAAAAGCGCGATCGCCGATGACTTCGTCGTTGGCCGCCCCCAGGTCGAGCACCGGGGCGAAGCTGATATCCACATCCAGCGCGCGCAGTTCGGCCGCCATCAACCAGCCCATATCACGCGCCTGTGAACAGGCCCCTGCCTGATCGCGGGCATACGTCTCGCCCAGGCGGGCCATCGGCGGCAACCGGGTCAGGCCGTCCCGGAACCGCTGCACGCGGCCGCCTTCCTGGTCCACGGCAATCAGCAACCCCTCACGACAGGCGCGCAGCCGGGCGATCAGGTCACGCACCCGGGACGGCGAATGGAAATTGCGGGCAAACAGGATCACGCCGCCCACATGCGGATGGGCCAGCAGCTCGCGCTCCTCCGCTGCCAGTTCCGGCCCGATCAGGTCGATCATCAGTGGCCCCGGCGCATGACGGCTTACCATTGCACCTCCGGCTCGGCAATGGTCACCGGCGTGCCCGGCGTCACCTGATCAAAGAGCTCGATCACTTCTGTATTGCGCATACGGATGCAGCCGTGCGAACGCGGCTCTCCCATCGGCTCGCTGTCCGGGCAGCCGTGGATATAGATATAGCGGCGCTGGCTGTCCACCCGGCCCAGACGATTGAAACCAGGTTCCTCGCCGCACAACCAGAGAATACGCGTGAGAATCCAGTCGCGCCCGGGATAGCGACGGCCCAGGGCGACATCGTGTATTTCCCCGGTGGCACGGCGCCCGACGAACACCGTGCCCGGCGCACACCCGGCGCCGATCATGGCGCGGATACGATGTCGCCCGCGCGGCGTGCTGCCACTGCCGTCAGCCTCGCCGGGCCCCGCCGCGGCCGTCGACACCCACCACGCGGCCAACAGTTGATCACCGGCGAACAGGCCCAGCCGCTGCGAAGCCAGGCTGATATGGATATGCGGCGAGCGACTGTTCAAGGCTTGCGTTCCTCGTCGCCCCAGCGGCAATAGGGCCGGGTAGACAGGTTCATGTTGTAGTAGCGGGACTCATCGGTGACCTCACGACCCAACCATGGTGGCGGCGTAAATGCCTCGTCGGCCTGCGACAGTTCGATCTCGGCCACCACCAGTCCGGCGTTGTCGCCGAGAAACTCGTCCACTTCCCACACATGCCCGTCCACCGGTACTTCGTAGCGGATTTTTTCCACCAGCGGACCCTGACACAGATCGCCGAGCATTTCATCGGCGTCGGCCACCGGCATGGGATACTCGTACTCGCGCCGTGACACGCCCAGCTCGCGGCTCTTGATGTTCAGCCAGGCGTGCTCGTCCGACGTGCGCACCCTCACCGAGGCCGGGCCCTCGCGGTTCAGATAGCCCTGACGCAGCGTGCTGCGCGAACGTGCCGCGTCACGCCAGGCGTCACTGCTCACCAGAAATTTGCGCTCAATCTCAATGGCCATAAGGTCAGCTTTTCCCGCTATCGCTCGAAACGGGCGATGGTTTCCACATGGGAGGTGTGCGGGAACATGTCGAGCACCCCCACATGGGTCAAGCGGTAACCGTGATCATGCACCAGCAGACCGGCGTCACGCGCCAGAGTCGCCGGGTGGCAGGATACGTAAACCAGCCGCTCGGCACCCAGGCCATGCAGGTACGGCAACACTTCGCGTGCACCACTACGTGGCGGATCCAGCAACACGGCATCATAGCCACCCTGCAACCAGGGCACATCACCCAGCCCGGCGCTGTCATAGATATCGCTGGCATGAAATACCGCGTTGCCGATGTCGTTGGCCGCGGCATTGGCCCGCGCCCGCGCCACCAGCGTGGCATCACCTTCCACGCCTGTGACCTCGCATGCCCGCCGGGCCAGCGGCAGGGTGAAATTACCCAGTCCGCAGAACAGGTCCAGCACCCGCTCATCTTCGGTCGGCGCGAGCAGTTCCAGCGCACGACCCACCAGCTCGCGGTTGATGTCGTGATTGATCTGGGTAAAGTCCAGCGGCTCGAAGGCCAGCGTGACCGCCTGCCCGGGCAGGCTGTAGGTGAGAGGGCGTGGCTCAGGTACCAGCGCATACACGCTGTCCGGGCCGCCTGGCTGCAGGTAAATATCGAGATCATGGGTGCGCGCGAAGGCCAGCAGCGCCGCCTGATCATCCGGCCCCGGCGGGTCCAGTACCCGCATCACCAGCGCCGTGACCTCGTCGCCGATAGCCACCTCGATCTGCGGCAGACGCTCGCGTATACGCAAACCACCAATCAGCCCGGACAGCGGCTCCAGCAGATCCCCCACCGACGGATGCAGAATCTCGCAGCGCAGCATGTCGGCTACGTACGGCGACTGACGCTCACGGAACCCGACCAGCACACGGCCCTTGCCCCGCACATACTTGACGCCCAGGCGCGCCTTGCGGCGGTAACCCCACAGGGGCCCGGTCACCGGTTCGAGCACCGTGTCCGGCGTCACGCTGCCGATGCGCTGCAGATTATCCAGCACCATGCGCTGCTTGGCCTGCACCTGGGCCGCCGGCCCCAGATGCTGCAGGCTGCAACCGCCGCAGCGATCATAAAACTCGCACAGCGGTTCGACCCGCTCCGGCGCAGGGGTGTGCACCGCAACCGTCAGGCCCTCGTCGAAATCGCGGCGACGCCGGGTCATACGGGCCTCGACTTCTTCGCCGGGCAATGCCCCGTGGATAAAGACAGTCTTGCCCTGCATGCGCGCCACACCGCGCCCGTCATGGGCCAGCCCGGTAACATCCAGGGTGACCGGCTCCGCCGGCAACGAGCGTCGTCGCGAGCGGCTCACGCCTGCTCCCACGCCGCGGCAAAGGCCTGCAGATGGGGGCGACCGTCGGCCACCAGACTCTCGCGCAGCAGCGTGCATTCACGCGCGTACTCGTCGCTGCTCAGGCGCCCGCGGATCAGCTCAAAGCGCAGATACACAAGGTAAGTATTGAGTACGTCGGTCTCGCAGTAGTCGCGGATGGCGCCAATTTCGCCGGCCTGCCAGGCATCCCAGACCTTGTTGCCGCTCATGCCCATCTTGCCGGGCAATCCCAGCAACAGGGCAATTTCGTCCAGCGGGGCATTGGCGCGGTTCTGGTAACCGGCCAGCACGTCCATCAAATCGGTATGCCGGGAATGGAAGCGACTGAGGTAGTTGTTCCAGCGAAAAGCGGTGTCCTCATCGCCGGTCTCCCAGTAGCGCGGAGCCGGCACGCCGTGCAACAGCGCGCGGTAATGCAGCACCGGCAGGTCGAAGCCACTGCCGTTCCACGACACGATGCGCGGCACAAACTTCTCAATGCCGTCAAAAAAACGCTGGATGAGCTCCGCTTCGCCGGCGTCCTCCTCGCCCAGTGACCACACACGCACGCTGTCCTTGTGGCGCAGGCAGGCCGAGATGGCGACCACCCGGTGCAGATGCAGGGGCAGAAACTCGCTGCCGCCGGTGCGCTGGCGCCGCTGATGGAACATGATGCGGGCCACATCCTCGTCGCTGAGATCCGCCACGTCGTAAAGACGGCGGCCGCTGTCGACGTCGGGAACAGTCTCTATATCAAAGGTGAATACGTTCATCACTCATCCATGCAGGCAAGCGGGGCACACCGGTCATTCAGTCGGGAACAGGCCGGTCGAAAGGTAGCGGTCGCCACGATCGCAGACAATGCAGACAATGACCGCGTTATCGACACGCTGAGACAGGCGCAGCGCCGCGGACATGGCCCCGCCCGAGGAAACCCCGGCGAAAATGCCTTCCTCGGCGGCCAGGCGGCGGGTCATGTCCTCCGCCTCTTCCTGGCCCACGTCGATAATTTCGTCGACCCGCTGGCGCTCGAAGATACTCGGCAAATAGGCCTCGGGCCAGCGCCGGATACCGGCGATACTGGCGCCATCACGGGGCTGCACGCCGACCACACGGATCTGCGGATCGCGCTCCTTGAGATAGCGCGACACCCCCATGATGGTGCCGGTGGTCCCCATGGAACTGACAAAATGGGTGATACGACCGCCGGTGTCGCGCCAGATTTCCGGGCCGGTGGTCTGATAATGCGCCAGCGGATTATCGCTGTTGGCAAACTGGTTGAGCTGCCGCCCGCGCCCTTCGCTTTCCATACGTGCGGCCAGATCACGCGCGCCCTCCATGCCCTCTTCACCGCTGACCAGCACAATATCAGCGCCAAAGGCGCGCATTGTGGCCACCCGTTCGCTGCTGGCCGTCTGCGGCATGATGAGGACCATACGATAGCCTCGCGTGGCCGCCACCATGGCCAGGGCGATACCAGTGTTGCCGCTGGTGGCCTCGATCAGCGTGTCGCCGGGGCCAATGTCACCGCGCGCCTCGGCTTCGCGGATCATACTCAGGGCGGGCCGGTCCTTGACCGAGCCAGCCGGGTTGTTACCTTCCAGTTTGCCCAGGATCACGTTGCCCGTATCACCGGGCAAACGCTGCAGACGAACCAGCGGGGTATTGCCTACAAAGGCATCAAGCGTGGGATATTTCATGCGCCAAGTTTAACCTGTATGCACGGCAACACGAAGCCCTGCGGCGGGCGACGGTGACCGACACGGGGGCGGGGCTTTGCTATGCTTTGAGGCTGTGGCCCGCAGCGACGGGCCATGGGCCATGCACTGGCAGGGAATGAGGGACAGGCGTGCTCAAGAGCTGGGGAATCCGCGATCGGTTGTTGCTGCTGGCGATCATGCCACCGGCACTGATTGCCATCATCGTCGGTGGCTATCTGATCGACACGCGGGTACAGGACGTGGAGCGCGCACATGGTGACCTCGGGCAGATGGTGGCCAACCAACTGGCGCCGGCCAGCGAGTTCGGCATCGCCACGGGTGATCGCCGTGTGCTTGAACATCTGGCCACGGCTGCCCTGAGCGATCC
>SLLK01000341.1 GCA_007134115.1 Gammaproteobacteria bacterium
AAAAAAGCGGGCCGCAAGGCCCGCTTTTTTTGTACCAATCCAACGGCGCGAACAGGAACCGCTCGGCGTATACCGACCCGTCCCGCGCCTTAATACCTAATACCTAATACCTAATACGTACTACTGACACTTAATCCACCTCAAGCAAGAAACGCCATTGTCGATTCCTGCAGGCTGCTCACTGCATGCAACTTCGACAGGTCCTTGATCTTGCCGTGGTTGTCGCGCAGTTCCTCGATGCTGGCTACACCGTCGGGGTTGGCGGTCTTGTAGCCGTCGCCGCGGTGCAGCTTGACGAAGAATACGTGGCCGGCACCCACTTCGAAGGTCGCGCCGGTTTCCTCGCATTCCTCGCTGCACAGCCAGGCCACCAGCGGGGCCACCGTCTCGGGCTCCAGCTTTTCCAGCACTTCGGGCGGCATCAGTTCTTCGGTCATGCGCGAGCGTGCGATGGGCGCGATGATGTTGCTGTGTATGTTGTACTTCATGCCTTCGATGGCCAGTGTCTGGCCGAAGCCCACCAGCCCCATCTTGGCGGCGGAATAGTTGGCCTGGCCGAAGTTGCCGTACAGGCCGGCTGCCGAGGCGGTGTTGATGATGCGCCCGTAGGACTGTTCACGGAACAATTCCCATACGGCCTTGCTCATGCAGAACGCCCCCTTGAGATGCACCTTGTGCACCAGGTCCCAGTCTTCTTCGGTCATCTTGGCGAAGGACTTGTCACGCAGAATGCCGGCATTGTTGACCAGTATATGCACGCTGCCGAAAGCCTCTTTGGCTGTGGCCACGATGCGCTCGGCGTTCTCCGGCTCGGTGACCGAATCATAGCTGGCAACGGCATTGCCGCCGGCGGCCTTGATTTCATCGACCACCTTGTCGGCGGCCGACTGGCTGGCGCCTTCGCCGCTGGTGGCGCCGCCGAGGTCGTTGACCACGACGTTGGCGCCGCGGGACGCGAACAGCCGGCAATAGGCGCGACCCAGTGCGCCACCACCGCCGGTCACAATAACTGTCTTGCCATCAAAACGTACATCAGACATGCATTCTCTCCTTACTCTATGAAATGGATCGTGATTTACGCCGGGTCCTGCGCCAGCAAAAAATGGGCGCGGGCGGTAGCGATCGGTTGTTGCTGATCATCCTGCCACGCGCTGACGCTGACCTGGGCGACGCGTTTGCCCTGGCGCACCACTTCACACCCGGCCCAGGTATCGCGGGCATGACCAGTGCGCAGGTAATCGATGGAAAAATCGATGGTCTTGGGCAGGCCCTCGGATTCACGCACTGCCATCAGATGCAACAGAGCAGCGCTCTCCATGAAGCCGCCGATCACGCCGCCGTGCAGCGCGGGGATCATGATATTGCCGATATTGCGCTCGACGAAGGGCAGGCTGAAGAGGATCCGGCCCTCGCCGTCGATTCGCCCCTGCATGCCCAGCAGCCGGGCGTAGGGTACCGCGTCGATGATGTGCCGGAAATCACCCGCTTCACGCACTCGCTGCAGTGCATGCTGCAATGTGTTCTGCTCCTGGCCCATCAGCTCTGCTCCTGCTTTTTCTCATCGCGTCGGCGGGGCGAGCGCATGAAGGTGCTGACGCTGGTCGCCACCGGCTGATCCACGCTGTGCTGGTAGGCCACCGCACGCACGAACGCCACCTGGCGCGTCAACCGGTAGCACTGGCAATGGGCGTAGAGGTCGCGATCAGGGGCGGCCGGACGCATGTAATCGATGCGCAGATCCAGTGTGGCAATGCGCTCCACATCGGGCAGGGCGCAGAATACCGCCAGACCGCTGCCGCTGTCGATGAGCGAGGTGATTACCCCGCCATGCACCACACTGGTGTCGGGGTTACCGATTAACCGGGCGCTGTAGGGCAGCTTGAGGGTGGCTTCGCCGACGTCCGCCGACACGAACTCCACACCGATCTCGCGGTTGTGGGGAATCATGTCAAAGAAGCGTTCGCGCAGTGCCCGGGTGACCTGCTCCGGGTTCTTGCTGAACATGGAATCCGCGATTTGTGCCATTTGCTGCCATCCTGTGCCCGCTGGCCGCGCGCCCAAAAGGTGGTATCTTAGGCCACCGCAGGCCACGGGGAAAGCCGCGCCGCCGGGTAGCGCCCCGGCGCACGGTCGCTGATGCCCCTGCTGCGTAGCTGCCTTTGTCGCCGCACGGGTGGCAGTACGGCGTACGCGAGGGCCTGGTCCTGCCGGGATAGCGGGCATGTCTGCGGTCCGCGTCCGGCCCGACAGAAGGAAAAAAGCATGTCTTTTGCTACCACTGATCTTTGCGATGAGCATTCCGGCGAACTGCAGATCGCCGAGCCGATGCTCCACAACTTCGGCGGCCACCGCCGGTTCAGCGGCCCCGTGGTGACGCTCAAGGTGTTTGAGGACAATACGCTGGTGCGCGAGACCCTGGAAAAGCCCGGGGCGGGTAAGGTGCTGGTAGTCGATGGCGGCGGTTCCATGCGTTGTGCCCTGCTCGGTGACCAGATTGCCGATCTGGCTGTGAACAATGGCTGGGCCGGCGTGGTGATATATGGATGCCTGCGCGACTCGGCGGACATTGCCGGGATGCCTCTGGGCGTGCGTGCACTGCAGACGCACCCCCTGAAGAGTGTGAAACGTGGCGAAGGGCAGCGGGACATTCCGGTGCGGTTTGCCGGGGTGACCTTCGTGCCCGGCCATATCCTCTACTCGGATGATGACGGGATGGTGCTGAGCGAAAAGCCGCTGGTGTGATGCGCTGACTGTTGTTTTACAAAGGCGGGTAGGGCGGTTGGGTCGCCAGCTCGCACCACTGCCCCGGGGCCAGGCCCAGCGTCCGCAGATCCGCCGGTCCGATCGCCACGCGCAGCAGACGCAGGGTCGGGTGGCCCACGGCGGCGGTCATGCGCCGTACCTGCCGGTTACGGCCTTCGTGCAGGGTGAGTTGGAGCCAGGCGGTGGGGATGCTGGCCCGGTAGCGCACGGGCGGATCACGCGGCGGGATATCCGGCGCCGCTATCCGTTCTGCGCCGGCCGGGCGCGTCGGGCCGTCAGGCAGTGTCACGCCACGGCGCAGGTGCTCGATGGCTTTTGCTGACGGATGGTTTTCCACCTGCGCCCAGTACACTTTGGCATGTTTGAATCGGGGATGGCTGAGCCGGTGCTGTAAGCCACCGTCGTCCGTGAGTAACACCAGGCCTTCGCTGTCCCGGTCCAGGCGCCCGGCAGGATAGACCTGCGGTACCGCCACGTAGTCCGCCAGTACCGGATGGTCGCCTGCCGGCGAGAACTGGCAAACCACGCCCCAGGGTTTGTTGAACGCAATCAGGCGGGCACTCATGGTTGCCGGCTGCGCAGGTCCCGCCCCAGTACCTGCTCCAGTGCGGGCAGGGCACGCAGCGCGGCCTTGCGGCCCTCACTGATGGCTTCGTCGGCGCGGTGGAATTCCATTAAACCCAAATGAGACAGGCGTGGCGCAATCACCGTTTCGGGCGGATCGCCCGCCATGCGGCTGCGGGTAATACGATCCTGCATGATATTGATGGCCCCGGACGTTACGTCGAACAGGCCCGGGCTGGGGTCGCCCAGACGCGAGCCTACCTGAGAGAGGAACTGCTTCAGGCCGCTGAAGCGTTTCAGCAGGCTGTCGTTGGCCTTGTCTTCGGCAGACGGCGGCGCGGATGGCGCCTTGTCGCGTATGCGCCGGCGCGAGAGGATATCGCCGTTGAGATTGACGGCGATGACAACATCGGCCTCCAGCGCGCGACAGACCGAAACAGGCACCGGGTTGACCAGCCCGCCGTCCACCAGCCAGCGGTTTTCGTGCTGCACCGGGGTGAAAATGCCGGGCAGGGAGATGGAAGCGCGCACCGCATCGAGCAATGAACCCCGGCGTAACCACATCTCGCGACCACTATGGATATCGGTGGCAACGGCGACAAAAGGCGGGTCCAGGTCTTCGATCTGCCGGGTCCGGATACGATCACCGAATACGCCCATCAGGCGCCGGCCCTCGACGAAGCCGCCGTTACCTACACTGACATCCAGCATGCGCAGTACATCGACACGGCTCAGGCTGCGCACCCAGGTGCTCAGGCTGTCCAGATGGCCGGCGCACCAGGCCGCGCCCACCAGCGCGCCAATGGACGAGCCGGCAACGACGTCGGGCCGGATGCCGTGATCGACGAGGGTTTCAATCACCCCGATGTGCGCCCAGCCGCGCGCGGCGCCGCTGCCCAGTGCCAGTCCGATACGCTCGCTCACGGCGGCCGCCTATTCGCCCGGTTCGACACGCGGCAGTACGCGCCGTTTGCGACGGGCAGGCTCATGGCTGGCGAGCTCGTCACTGCTGTGGCGATTGAAGAAATCAGGATCCATCAACTCGATAAAGCGCTTGGCCTGTGGCGTGAAGAACTTGCCCTTGCGGGTGACCACCCCGTAGGTGCGTTTGGGGAAGTATTTGTTTAATGGGATGGCCCGGACCTTTTCATGGCCGGTCAGGCAAATGCTGGTGACGATGGAAATGCCGAAATTAAGCTCTACGTACTTCTTGATGACTTCCCAGCCACCTGCTTCCAGGGTGACATGGAAATCCACGTTATGCTGCTGAAAGACCAGTTTCACCATGCGCCAGGTGCTCAAATGGCGGGGTGGGAGAATCAGGCCGTAGGGGCTGATGTCTTCCAGACTGATCTCGGGTTGGCGTGCCAGCGGGTGGTCGATGGCCGTGATCAGGACCGGGTCATAGGCGTATATGGGCCAGTAGTTGATGTCATCCGGGATATCGAGCATGGAGCCCACGGCGAAATCCACTTCATCCGCGCGCAGCATTTCCATGCCGTCCCGGCCCGTGACATTGTGCAGATTGAAGCGGATGCCCGGGTGCTGCTGGGCAAACTGCCCGACAATGTCGGGTAGCAGATAGAGCAGGGTGGATTCGCCGGCGGCGATATCGAGGCTGCCGAACTCCAGACTGCCGCGCTGCGAAGCGAAGTTCTCGGGCAAGGTCTCCAGCCCTTCGACCAGCGGCAGCGACAACTCGTAGAGAATCTGGCCTTCGGGTGTCAGTTTGATTTTGGGGCCGCGGCGCTCGAACAGCACCACGTCCAGTTCGCGCTCCAGTGCCTGGATTTGCAGCGAGACCGACGGCTGGCTGAGCAGCATGCGTTCGGCGGCGCGGGAAATGCTGCCCAGTTGGGTGGCATAGCAAAATCCGCGCAGCTGTTGCAGTCGGTTGTGTTTGTAGTATTGTCTTGGAGCGCCGTCTATTTCGGTGGCCATGCCTGCTTTCCTCGTCCTGCCCGGCCTGATTATAGGCTAAAACAATACTAAACATTGAAAAAATAGGCTTGTCAAATTCAGGGCGGGCAGCTTAAGATACCCGCCTGTGCGGTTCCGGCTGCCATGGTTTGCAAGCACAATCATTGCAAAATCATGAAGATGCAGCTAACTGTGCAACCGCTGCTGGAAGTCCTGGTGCTGTGGCACGGAGGTCTATAGCTGCGCCACGCTCCGTATATGCGGCTTTTTTCCGCGCATGGGGCCGGCGTCCTCCAGGTCAGGCGGGTACACCCGACACCTTTCATCGGAAAGGTACGGGCCATACAATGGCGCATCCACCGGCGAAGTCGACAACTGCAATCGGGTCCAGAAGGTCCCGGGCGATGTTGTCAGCCCGAAGACCGCGCCAAACGATGAAGTGCCCTAAGTAGAGAGGGGGATTATCCCGATGACGCGAGAGAAGGCGATCAAGGAACTCGAGAAGGACTGGGCGGAAAATCCGCGCTGGAAAGGCGTAAAGCGCGATTACAGTGCGGCCGACGTCGTGCGCCTGCGCGGCTCCGTGCAGCCCGAATTCACGCTGGCCCGCATTGGTGCGGAAAAGCTCTGGAAGCGGGTCAATGGTGAAGCGAAGAAAGGCTATGTGAACTGCCTGGGCGCCCTGACCGGCGGTCAGGCTGTGCAACAGGTCAAGGCCGGCATCGAAGCCATCTACCTTTCCGGTTGGCAGGTGGCGGCTGACGCCAACACCGGTATGACCATGTATCCCGACCAGTCGCTGTACCCGGTCAACTCGGTGCCGACGGTGGTCAAGCGCATCAACAACGCGTTCCAGCGTGCTGACCAGATCCAGTTCCAGAAGGGTGCCAACCCGGGTGACAAGAACTGGGTGGACTACTACACACCTATCGTGGCGGATGCCGAAGCCGGTTTCGGTGGCGTGCTCAACGCCTATGAGCTGATGCGCGCTATGATTGAAGCGGGCGCAGCCGGTGTGCACTTTGAAGACCAGCTGGCTTCAGTGAAGAAGTGCGGCCATATGGGCGGCAAGGTGCTGGTACCGACCCAGGAAGCCGTGCAGAAGCTCAACGCAGCGCGCCTGGCAGCCGACGTGGCCGGTGTGCCGACCATTGTGCTGGCACGTACTGACGCCAACGCGGCTGATCTGCTCACCAACGACTTCGATCCCTACGACAAGCCCTTCGTCACCGGCGAGCGCACAGCTGAAGGCTTCTTCCGCACCCGGGCCGGTATTGACCAGGCGATTGCCCGTGGTCTGGCCTACGCGCCCTATGCCGATCTGCTGTGGTGCGAGACCGCTACGCCGGATCTGGACGAAGCACGGCAGTTTGCCGAAGCGATCAAGAAGGAATACCCGGATCAGCTGCTGGCCTACAACTGCTCGCCCTCGTTCAACTGGAAGAAGAACCTGGACGACGCCACCATCGCC
>SLLK01000280.1 GCA_007134115.1 Gammaproteobacteria bacterium
CCGCTTTGCCAAAGCGGCCGGCGCCGGTAGAATTCGCCGCAACGCGCGAGAGGATGATCCAAACCGGACATGGCAGGGCACGGGAGAGGCACATGACTGCACGGACGTCGATACATGGGGAGTGGTCGACACGGCTGGCGTTTGTTTTGGCGGCGACCGGTTCAGCGGTCGGCCTGGGCAATATCTGGCGTTTCCCGTACATGGCCGGCGAGAACGGGGGCGGCGCCTTCGTTATTGTGTATCTGCTGTGTGTTGCGCTGGTGGGGTTGCCCATCATGATGTCGGAAATTCTGGTCGGCCGTCGGGGGCGACGCAATCCGATGGATTCCCTGCGCCAGCTGGCCAGCGACGACGGCCGCAGCACGGTATGGCAGTACGCGGGGATGATGGGGATCCTTACGGGGATTCTGATCCTGTCTTTCTACAGCGTGGTCGCCGGTTGGGCCCTGGCCTATATCCCCAATGCTGCCAGTGGCATCTTCGCCGGCGCGACGGCGGCGGATACCCAGGCCATCTTTGATGACCTGACGGCCAATCCGTGGGCTTTGCTGTTCTGGCATACGCTGTTCATGGGGATGACCATTGCGGTCACCGTGCGCGGGGTGCGGCATGGTCTGGAGAAGGCGGTGCGTATTCTGATGCCGGCACTGCTTGTTCTGCTGCTGATCATGGTGGGCTATGCCATGCGCATCGGCGAGTTCGAACAGGCGGTGGCATTCCTGTTTCGCCCGGACTTTTCCGCACTGGGTCCGCAGGGCGTGCTGGCCGCCATGGGGCAGGCGTTTTTCACGCTCAGCCTGGGTATGGGCGCGATCATGATCTATGGTTCCTACCTGCCGGCGCGCACCTCTATTCCACGTTCGGCTGTGGCTATCGCTCTCATGGATACTGCGGTGGCCCTGATCGCCGGGCTGGCCATTTTCCCGGTGGTGTTCGGCAGTATGCTTGAGCCCGCGGCCGGGCCGGGGCTGGTCTTCGTGACCCTGCCGCTGGCCTTCGGCGAGATGCCCTACGGCAGCTTTTTTGCCGTGCTGTTCTTCGTGTTGCTGGTGTTCGGCGCCTGGACCTCGGCTATTTCGCTGCTCGAACCGGTGGTCACCTGGCTGGTCGAGCGGCTTGAATTTACCCGCGTGCAGGCGGCGCTGCTCGCCGGCGGCGTGATCTGGCTGCTGGGTATAGGCAGCGTGTTGTCGTTCAACGCGTGGGCGGAGTACACGCTGTTTGATCGCACCTTTTTCCAGATGCTTGATGACCTGACCGCCAATATCATGCTGCCGCTGGGCGGCCTGTTTATTGCCCTGTTCGCCGGGTGGGTGATGACCCGCAAGACTTCGGGAGGAGAACTCGCCGGAGAACCGGGCTGGTTCTATCCGACGTGGCGTTTCGTCATCCGCTATATCACGCCGGTGGCGGTGCTGGCCGTGTTCCTTAACGCCATCGGCCTGGTCTAGGGGGGCGGCGTGAAGCGTATACAACGCAGCACCGAATTACCCTTCGGTGCCAGGCAGATGTACGACCTGGTCAACGATGTAGCGGCTTACCCGGAGTTCCTGCCGTGGTGCGGCGCGGTGCAGATACACGAGCGCACCGAGACGCGCCAGCGCGCGACGCTGGAACTGGTGCGTAACGGGCTGCGTAAATCATTCACCACCATCAATACCATGGTGCCGGGCGAACGTATCGAGGTCATGCTGGACAAGGGGCCGTTCCGGCGGCTGCACGGCGACTGGCAGTTTCGTTCGCTGGGTGAGCAGCGCTGTCGCATCGATTTCCGCATGGAGTTCGAATTTGCCGGCGCCCTGCTGGATATGGCGCTGGGTCCGCTGTTTACCCAGGTGACCGAGACGATGGTGGAATCGTTTCGGCGGCGTGCCTACGACGTGTACGGACAGGGCGATGATTCGCATTGAAGTGGCATATGCGCGGCCTGGCGAACAGGTGGTATTGGCCCTGGAAGTGGCGCCCGGCACCACAGTGGCGCAGGCTGTGCGCCAGTCAGGGTTGCTGAAGCGCTTTCCCGAGATCGATCTGACGCACAATCGTGTGGGTATTTTCGGCACACAGGTCAGTCTGGACTACACGCCCGCAGCAGGTGATCGGGTAGAAATTTACCGGCCGCTGCGCGTGAATCCGCGCGAGGTGCGGCGCCAGTTGGCAGCGCGACAGGCGGGCCGGGAGTCATGAGCCGGGGCACAGCCGCTCAGCCGTCCTCCAGTACCGGTTGGTCAATACGCCGCTCGATGCGGCTGATACGGTCGCCATCAAAATGGACCGTGAATACCTGTTGCTCGGTATAGGTGCGGGTGGAGATATAATACAGGTAGTGCCAACGGTCATCGCGGAACGGGTTCTGCAGTACCGGGGTCCCGAGCAGGAAGCGCACCTGGTCGCGGGTCATGCCCGGCTCCAGTCTTGCAATAGCCTGTTCATCTATGATGTTGCCCTGCTGTATAGGCGGGCTGAAGGTGCACGCCGACAGGGTTGCCAAACTGATAATCAGGATCAGGCCGGTACGCAGGAATGCTGGCATGGGTGATACTCTGGCCGCTTTGCAACGGCCCGCATGATAACCGAATTTCACCGACGCTGACACAGGGTTTGTTTCCGGGAGGTAGTGACATTGGAGTCGCAGGATCTGCGCAAGGCGGGACTCAAGGTAACCATTCCGCGCCTGAAGATACTTGAAATGCTCGCCAACAGTGAACCCAGGCATGTAAGCGCCGAGGACCTGTACAAGGCGTTACTGGAGTCGGGTGAGGAAATCGGGCTGGCTACCGTGTACAGGGTGCTGACCCAGTTCGAAACCGCCGGCCTGGTCAGTCGCCTGCGTTTTGAAGGCGGGCAGTCGGTATTCGAGCTGGCTGAACAGGGCCCGCACGACCATATTCTGTGCGTTAAATGCGGTCGCGTGGACGAGTTCGTCGATGACGTGATCGAGCAACGCCAGCAAGCCATCGCCCACGACAAGGGCTACGAAATCACGGATCACAGTCTGTATATTTACGGCGTGTGCCCGCAGTGTCAGACGGGTTGAGAGAGTGGTTAAGCGGCTATGTGATTACGTGATTAAGGCGCGTGATGGCTGATTGGAGAACCGAAGCCCATAGCGTGCGCGCCGATGGGCTGGAGGAAAACTCTCCGGGAAATTTTGCCGCGAAATGGACGCGAAATATTCGCGAAATAAATCGAAGGGGTTTCGAGGAGTGCGGACAGGTGTCCGGGTGGCGCGAAGGTGCTGATTGGCTCAGGAACCGGGCGACACTTGCCGCTCTGGGCTGTCTGCCAAAGTTTTGTTGGCTACGCTTTGCGTGAACCGTTACCAGCCTTATTTCGCGCCCATCTCGCGTCCATTTCGCGGCAACCCCAACAAGCGATCGGCGCGTTCTCCTCACCGTCGGACTCGCGCTCCCACATGCCGCGCCTTAATCACGTAATCACGTAACCACCTAAAACTTTTTCTCAATCATCTCCCGCGCATGCTCCCGCGTACGTTCGGTGATTTCCACGCCACCCAGCATGCGGGCGAGTTCCTCTACCTGTTGCCGGGCGTCCAGCGGCGTGATTCGGGTCAAGGTATTGTCGCCGTCGCTTTGTTTGCTCACCTGGAAGTGCGTGTTGGCGAAAGAGGCCACCTGGGGCAGGTGGGTGACACACATGACCTGTCGGTCCGAGGCCAGTCGGCTCAGTTGCTGTCCGACGATCTCGGCGACGGCGCCGCCGATGCCGCTGTCCACCTCGTCGAAGATCATGCAGGGGATGGAATTGTTGTTGGCCGCCACGACCTGGATGGCCAGGCTGATGCGCGACAGCTCCCCGCCGGACGCTACTTTGCTCAGCGGTCGCAGCGGCTGGCCGGGGTTCATGCTGACCTGGATCTCGACCTGATCACGTCCCTGCGCTGAAAAACGCTGTTCATCGCTGGTCACCTCAATGGTCAGGCGCCCTTCAGGCATGCCCAGCGTCTGCATGATGGTGCTGACCTGTTCGGCCAGCGCCGTGCCGGCCGCGGTGCGTTTTGCCGTCAGCGCGTCGGCTGTTTCTGCATACTGGGTCTGCAATTCAGCCCGTTGGCGCTCCAGGGCCTGAATGCGTTCGTCGGCCTGGTCCAGTTGCTCCAGTTCGGTGCGCAGCTGATCGAGCTTCTCCGGCAGTTCCTGTGGGGTGACGCGGTGCTTACGACCCAGATCGTGCAATGAGCGCAGGCGTTCTTCCAGCCATTGCAGTCGCTCGGGGTCCACTTCCAGCCGGTCCAGATGGTGACGCAGCGTATCGGCGCCTTCCTGTAACTGGATCACGGCACTGTTGAACAGCTCCAGCACCGGCTGGAAACCGGCATCCAGTTCGACCAGTTCGCCGATCTCGGCAGCCGCGCGCGTGGCCAGAGAATGGGCGCTGAATTCCTCACCTTCGTAAGCCTCGTTGAGGGCATGCTGGCCTTGCTGCACCAGGCGTCCGACGTTTGCCTGGCGACGGTGTTCCTCGTCCAGTTCGCTGATTTCGCCGGTCTGGAGATCCAGCGCTTCCAGTTCCTGTACCTGGTAGCGCAAGAGTTCCAGGCGTCCCTCACGATCATCGCCCTGCAGTCGTTGCAGTTCGTCGGTGCACTCGCGCCATTGCCGGTAAATGTCGGCGACGCGCCGGGTGAGGTCGGTGTGTTGCCCGAATCCGTCGACCAGGGCCCGCTGTGCATCCCGGCGCATCAGCGACTGATGTTCGTGCTGGCCGTGAATATCGACCAGCATGCCGCCCAGCGTGCGCACCGCCTGGGTGGTGCTGGCACGGCCGTTGATGAACGCACGCGAGCGGCTGCCGTCGGCCTCGATCACGCGTCGCAACAGGCACTGGCCGTCTTCATCCAGGCTTTGTTCGCGCAGCCATTCCAGTGCCTCGGGCTGGGCGCCAATGTCGAATTCGGCAGTGATCTCGGTGCGCCGTGCGCCGGGGCGCACGGTGTCGGCGCTGGCGCGGTCACCCAGCACCAGGCCCAGCGCATCAATGAGAATGGATTTGCCCGCGCCCGTCTCGCCGCTGAGGATGGACAGCCCCGGCCCCAGGTCCAGGGCGATATGGTCGATAATGGCGAAGTTGTGAATCTCGATCCGTGTCAACATGTCACGGAAACTCCCCCTGTTGCCGTGTCATTGGCCGGGGGCCTGATCACGGCCCCAGTGCAGTTTGTCGCGCAGGATGGCGAAATAATCATAGTTTTGTGGGTGCAATAACGTCAGCCCCTTGCGGGCCCGGTGAATACGGATGCTATCGCCGTTCTCCAGGGCGATACTGAACTGGCCGTCCCAGGTGGCCTGGGCCGGGTTGGCGTTGTTCTCGCTGAGCCGGATTTCAATCTCGCTACTGGCATCAACGACGATGGGGCGATCCGACAGCGTATGCGGGCAAATAGGCACCAGCGCCAGCGCTTCCAGTGTGGGCTTGAGCACCGGACCGCCGCCTGACAGGGCGTATGCGGTGGAACCGGTGGGCGTGGCCACCACCAGACCGTCGGCGCGGTGATTACTGACGAAGTGGCCATCGACAAATGTATCGAACTCGATCATCCGCGCCACGTCGCGTTTGGTGATCACGACGTCGTTGAGTGCGTGCTGAAGCTCAAGGCGCTTGCCGTCGCGAATCACTGCGCCGTCTATAAAAAAGCGTTGTTCGCGGTGATAACGGCCTTCGAGCACCTCACCCATGGTGCGCAGCATATCGTCGCGTGTGACATCGGTCATGAAACCGAGGCGGCCCAGGTTGACGCCAAGTAGCGGTGTGCCGGACGGGCCGACCGAGCGCGCGGCATCCAGGAATGTGCCATCGCCACCAATGACCACGACCAGGTCGCTTTGGGTGGCCAGCGCGTCGCGATCCGTGATTTCGGTGCCGTTGCCGTGCAGGCCGTCAGCGGAATGGGCATCCAGCAGGATGCGGATGTTGTGCTGACCCAGAAACTCGGTCAGGGAGCCAAGGGTCGCAGTGAGGGCAGGCGCGCCGTACTTGCCGATGATACCTATAGTGCGAATGGATGTGCTCATGGGTCCGCCGCGCCGCAAATGAGCGAAACCGTACCATGATCGCCGCAGGCCGCCAAGCATGCCCGACATCCCAGCCACGCCTTGGTGTGACCCGCAGCTTGTTTGGCACTCCGGGCCCGAGAGTGCTAATCTTTGGCTCCTGCAGAAACTGAAGTCCCCGACGGGTGATAAAGATGACCGTGAGTGATCTGGATCCACCTCTGGACGAGCGTTCCCGCCTTCTACTCAAGTCGCTGGTGGAGCGGTTTATCCGCGATGGAGAGCCGGTGGGTTCGCGTACCCTGTCGCGCGATTCGGGCATGGACCTGAGTCCGGCCACGGTGCGCAACGTGATGGCTGATCTTGAGGAAATGGGCCTGCTGGAATCTCCCCACACGTCTTCGGGCCGCGTGCCCACGGCCAGGGGCTATCGGTTTTTTGTCGACACCCTGCTGCATGTGCAACCGCTGGGTGAGGCCGAGATCAGTCGCCTGCGGCACAGCCTGTCGGTGGGTCGGGAGTTCAATCCCCAGTCGCTGGTGAGTACGGCATCGAATCTGCTGTCCGGGGTGACCAGTCTGGCCGGCATCGTCATGCTGCCGCGACGCGATCAATCGGAGATCCGGCACATCGAGTTCCTGCCGCTGTCGGCACGTCGGGTGCTCGCCATTCTTGTGTTTGCGGATAACGAAGTACAGAACCG
>SLLK01000156.1 GCA_007134115.1 Gammaproteobacteria bacterium
AGCGTGCCTGATGCCGGTGACCACTCAACTGAGCCAGGGCGCCGGCGCCGGCCAGGCGTGACAGGTCACGTTGCTCCAGGCCGGCCCGGCAGACGAGGTCAGCCATGCTGCTCAGTGCCCCACCGTCACGTGCCGCCACCACCTGCATGGCAGCCTGCGTCGACAGCCCCTTGATCCGCGACAGCCCCAGCCGTACCGCAGGCGCGCCATCGGCGCCGGCTTCCAGGGTGCACTCCACCTCGCTGTGCAACACATCCACCGGCCGCACTTCCACGCCATGGCGGCGTGCATCCTGGACCAGTTGCGCCGGCGCATAAAAGCCCATCGGCTGACTGTTCAGCAAGGCGGCACAAAAGGCTGCCGGTTCATGACATTTCAACCAGGCCGACACATACACCAGCAAGGCGAAACTGGCGGCATGCGATTCGGGAAACCCGTACTCACCGAACCCGCAAATCTGGCGGTACAGGCGGGCCGCGTACTCTTCACTGTAGCCATTGGCACGCATACCGGCCCTGAGCTTGTGCTCGAAGGGCTCCAGGCCACCCCGCCGCCGCCATGCCGCCATCGCCCGACGCAGACTGTCGGCTTCATCACGGCTGAAACCCGCCGCCACCACGGCCAGCTCCATCACCTGTTCCTGGAAGATGGGAATGCCCAGCGTGCGCTCAAGCACCGCACGCACCGCTTCATCGGGATAGACCACCGGCCCGCCACGGGCGCGCTGACGCAGATAGGGGTGCACCATGTCACCCTGTATGGGACCGGGACGCACAATGGCCACCTCGATGACCAGATCATAAAAACAGCGTGGTCGCAGCCGGGGCAACATGGCCATCTGTGCGCGTGACTCGATCTGGAACACGCCCACCGTATCAGCGCGGCAGATCATGTCATACACCGCCGGATCGTCCGCGGGCAGCTCAGCCATCTGCCAGCGCTTGCCGCGGTAGCCCCGGATCAGATCAAAGGTGCGGCGAATCGCGCTGAGCATACCCAGCGACAGCACATCCACCTTGAGCAGCCCCAGCGTCTGCAGGTCATCCTTGTCCCACTGAATAATGGTGCGCTCGGCCATGGCCGCGTTCTCCACCGGCACCAGCTGATCCAGTGACACCTCCGAGATCACAAAACCACCCACATGCTGCGACAGATGCCGCGGACAACCCAGCATCTCGCTGACCAGGTACAACAGCCGCCGCAGCGCCGGCGCCTGCGGATCAAAACCGGCCTCATGCAGCCTCTCGGGCCGCACCTGCCGACCGTCCCACCATTGCATACTGCCCGCCAGCGCATCGATCTGTGCCGCTGAAAAACCCAGCACCCGGCCGGCATCACGTATCGCGCTGCGTGGACCGTAGGTAATCACCGTGGCCGCCAGCGCCGCCCGCTCGCGCCCGTACTTGGCATAGATGTACTGGATAACTTCCTCGCGGCGCTGATGCTCGAAATCCACATCAATATCCGGCGGCTCGCCACGTTCGCGCGAGATAAAGCGCTCGAACAGCAGGCGACTGTGCGCCGGATCGACCTCGGTAATACCCAGGCAAAAACATACCGCTGAATTGGCTGCCGAACCGCGTCCCTGACACAAAATGCCGCGTCCCCGGGCAAAGGCCACCAGATCATGCACGGTCAGGAAATACGGCTCGAAGGACAGCGCCTCAATCAGCGCCAGTTCGTCATCAAGCTGTTCGCACACCCGCTCCGGCACCCCTTGCGGCCAGCGCCAGGCCACACCCTGTTGCACCAGCCGACGCAACCAGCTCGTCGGCGTATGCCCTGCCGGCACCAGTTCACCGGGATAGGTATAGCGCAGTTCATCCAGGCGAAAGTGACAGGCGCGGGCAATGCGCACGCTCTCGGCCATCAGCGCCGCCGGGTACCAGCGCATGAGCACCTCTCGCGCGCGCAGATGGCGCTCGCCACTGGCGAACAACAAGCGCCCCGCCGCCGCCAGCGAGCAACGATGCCGCAACGCCGTGAACGCATCCTGCAATATGCGCCTTTCACGCCGGTGCATATGCACATCTCCGGCCGCCACCAGCGGCAACCCGCAGCGTTCACCCAGCGCGGCCAGTTGCGCCAGCGGCCGGCGCGGATCACCGTCTCCGGTCAGTTCCACCGCAATCCAGCCACGCCCGGCGAACCAGCGTGCAAACCAGTCAGCCTCACTGGTATCGGGCTGCGCGCCCGGCAACCACAAGGCCAGACAACCGCCGCTGTGCTGCTCCAGATCAGCCCGTTCGAGGTGATATCCGCCCTTGCCGGCAGCGCGCCGACCCCGCGTAATCAGCCCGCACAGGCTGGCGTAATCCTCGCGGTTACGCGCCAGCAGCACCACCGAGGGCCCGTCGGCCAGCCGGAACTCACTGCCCACCACCAGGTGCAGCCCGTGCGTTTTTGCCGCCTCCCAGGCCCGCACAATACCCGCCAGCGAACATTCATCGGTGATCGCCAGCGCCGCATAGCCCAGCTCGGCGGCGCGCGCTACCAGCTCCTGCGGATGCGAGGCACCACGCAGAAAAGAAAAGTTGCTCAGACAATGGAGCTCGGCATAATCGACCATGAGATACCCCGAATACTGTCTATTTATACAGTATACAGGGTAGTGAGAATGAGTGAAGCCCGGCGAAAATATTCTTCCGGTGAACGCCGATATGCCGCGACCGGGTTTGTACGTGTTCCTACGCCCCCGGGATCTCCAGTACCAGCTTGCCGGTGGTGCGCCCCGACTCCAGCGCGCGGTGCGCCGCGGCGACCTCCGCCAGCGGATAAAGCTGTACCGGCGGTGCCTGCAACCGCCCCTCCTCAAACAGCTTCAGAATCCCCGCCATCGCGGGCAACAGACGCTCGGGACGGTCGCCGAGAAAGCTGAGGTTGAAGGCCAGTACGCTGCGGTTCTCGGTGGTCAGACGCAGCGGATTGAAGCGTGGCGTGCGCAACCAGTCCCAGGCCAGCTTGAGATAATTGGGCCGGCCACCCTGGCGCGGGAGCATGCTGTGAAAGCCGTACACCACCAGCCTGCCCAGCGGCGCCAGGTGACCATAACTCTGCCCCAGCGTGGATACGCCATTGGCGTCCAGGATCACATCAAAACCGTCTGGCGCGATCTCCGCGGCACACACCCACAAAGGTTGCGCGGACTTGTCGATGACCTGCTGTGCGCCCAGCTGACGGGGCAAGGCACACTTGTGTGCCGCGCCCACTACAGCAGTCACATCGGCGCCGGCCAGCACCGCCAGTTGCACGGCCGCCGACCCCACCCCCCCGGCGGCCGAATGCACCAGCACTTTCTCGCCCGGGCGCACATGAGCCAATTCGTGCAGGGCGAACCAGGCCGTCAGAAAAGCCACCGGAATGGCTGCGGCCTGTGGCGCCTTCAGGGTCGCGGGGCGCACAAAAACCTGGTCGCGGGGCACCACGACGTGACCGGCATAGCCATTGAACAGGGTGACCCCGATCACCGGCGTGCCCGGCGCCAGATCGTCCACCCCCTCGCCCACGGCGGCGACTTCGCCGGTCACCTCAAAACCCGGCGTGATGGGCCAGCCGACCAGTTGCCTGGCCGAAGCGTACAAACCCATGCGCACTACGCAATCGGCATAATTCACGCCCGCGTGGGACACCGCTATACACACCTCGCCAGGCCCCGGCACCGGCTCCGCTGCCTGCTCCACTTGCAGGCGCCGATACCCGCCGGCGCGATGGATCACTATTTTCTGCATACTGCCACTGACTCTCCATCCAAAGTTGGCGCGCGAGACGCCTGCCCATGGCGGATACACCGCATTTACCGAGTCACCCAGCCACCACAGACGGGAAACACCTGCCCCACAAAACAGGCAATGTCGGGGTTGCACAACGAAGCTGCAAACAGGGCGTCCTCGCGCGCACTCACCAGCCGCCCCAGCGGCACTTCACGCTTGAGCCGTTCCTGGAATTTGGGGTTGTCCTGCACTTCACGGGGGAAATAAGTCGGGTTATCCACAAAATTCTGGGCGATGGCATTGACCTGCACATTGTGCCTGGCCATTTCCACGCCCACCGCCTGCACCCAGGCCAGTTGGGCGCCACGCGCCATGCTGTAGCTGGAGGCGCGTTTCATGCCGCGCAGTGCTGAAGCGCTGCCGAACACCAGGAAACGGCCACCGCCGCGTTTGATCATCCCGGGGAAAACCGCCCGGGCCAGTCGCGGCAAGGGGTACACCATGTGCTCGAACAGTTGCGTAAACTCTTCATCGGCCACATCCACCACCGGCGTCTGCGGCGCGGGCAAACCCAGGTGGGCCAGCACGATATCCACATCGCCAGCGCGCTCGGCAAGCGCCGCCGGCGCCTGCGGATCATTCAGTGCACTGCTGTCGGCAATGACTTCCGCGCCCAGCTCACTGAATACCTCCTGCAACACCGGTCCCATGAAAGCGTCCGCCTGTGTGAGTAGTACGCGCTGGCCGCTGAGACTGAAATTCGACATGTTGATCCTCGACTGTATGTGACAATCACGGCAAGATACCGCCACAAGCCACCAGTGACCACCTCCGGAAGCGCGTAGATGCTGCGTATCAACCGCCAGATCGTCATCCCCGAACACGAGATCGAGCTCAGTGCGATCCGTGCACAGGGCGCGGGGGGTCAGCATGTCAACAAGACGGCCAGCGCCGTCCATCTGCGCTTCGATATCAACGCCTCTTCGCTGCCCGGGGAAGTCAAACAGCGCCTGCTCAGCCTGCCCGATCAGCGCATCAGTGCCGACGGCGTCATCGTGATCAAGGCGCAGAACGCGCGCAGTCAGCCACGCAATCAGGAAGACGCGCTGGCTCGCCTGCGCGCCCTGATACAGCGCGCCACGACGCCTCCGCGCCGCCGCATCCCCACCAAACCGGGCAAGGCGGCCAAACGCCGGCGCGTGGAACACAAGGTCAAACGTGGCCGGATCAAAAGCATGCGCGGTAAACCGGGACTGGAGTGAACAGGCCTGTCAGCACAAGGTAGCCGGCCGGAGACAGGCGAGCAGGTGGCACACGGGTGCGTTTGGGCCGTTCAGGCGAATATCCCGTGCAGGCACCAGACGCCCTGCTGACGCCGTTCACGATAAACCCACAGGCGGGCACCACTTGCATCGCGGGCCACGTAGTAATCCCGACAGACATCACTGCCATCCCACCAGCCACTTTCGATACGCTCGGGGCCACACTCCAGTACCAGAGGCTGGCCTTCATGGCACGGCATGCCGTCCCGCAGCACCAGCTTACGCGGCTCACTCAGCAACCACAGCGGGCGGGGCGCAGCATGCGGGCCCGACGTCGCATCGGCGACGTCGCTACCCGGCGGCACAAACCGCCAGGCGTATTCCGGGCGATGATCAGCGCTCAACCGCAGGCTGCACACCGCACCTTCGCCCAACCGGGCCACGAGCTGTTCCTGTAGCCGACCGATATCGCCCCCGCCACTGGCCGCATCAAACAAATCGGCGGTGGTGCCGGACGTTTCCTGCACCCTGCCGCTGCGCAGCTCCAGCGCCACCACCGGCGCACTCAGTTGCACCCGTTCCAGCCGCTGCTCAATCACCGCCAGCCAGCGCTGCGCCGAAGATGCAGGCGTCGCCAGTCCGACCCTGATGCGCTGCGACGAACCCTTGCGCGCATGAAACACCAGATGCAGCACATCGACTGCGCCCGCGCGGCCACGCAGGAAACCCTCCATTTCCATCAGCAGACGCCTGAGTGTGAATCGCAAGGCATCCGTGGCGACCACTTCAGCCGGCAACGCCACCTTGACCGTAAATCGCTCGGGCGGCTCAAATATCGGCAAGGCATCGGGCCGGCGGCCCAGACCCCGATCCAGCTCATCGATCAGGGCCCGCCCGAAGCGTCGGCGCAAACCGTCACGCGGCAGCGCAAACAACTGCGCCATAGACCGGATGCCCATGGCCTGCAGCGCGTCGAGTACGTCCCCTTCAACCACCGCATCAAGCGGGAGCTCACCCAGCGCCTGCGGCAGCCGTGCAGGATCATTGACCACGCGATCTGAAACACCGGCACGGGCCAGCCAGCGGGCCGCGGTTGGCACCGGCGCCACACTGACCACTGCCTTGCAACCGGTGGTCACCAGACCCTGTTTGATGCGGGCGGTCAGCCGATCCAGACCACCGGCCAGACGCAGACTACCGCCAATTTCCAGCAACAGGCTGGCGGGGGGATCGATATGAATACGGGAAGTGAACTGCAGCGCCCAGGCCGCCAGACGTTCCAGCAGCGCCTGTTCCGCTGGCGGCTGCCGCTGGTACACGACCAGGCCTGGGGCCAGGGCAAAGGCCGCCGTCAGCGGCTGACCGGGACAAATACCCGAGGTCACGGCCGCATCATTGGCTTCGAAGACCAACTCACGGCCTGCCCGGGATTGGGTCAGCACCAGCGGCATTGAGACGTCGGACGCACAGGCCAGCGCCGCCAGTCCCGGCTGTGTCAGCCGGATGCAGAGCCAGAGCATGGTGAACCGGAGTCAGGCTGGTTGGGAAATACGCGGCATGGGTAACAGGCGCGGCAACGGCGGCACACCGTTGAAGGCCGCTTCGCCGGCACCCTGCGGGCTGCCGCCGACCATACATGGCAGCGTCAGCGAAACTGCGCC
>SLLK01000374.1 GCA_007134115.1 Gammaproteobacteria bacterium
CAGTTCGCGTGCCCGGAGGACGAAAAGGACATGCTGGTTGACTCCGCCCGGCACCTCAATGACAGAATGAAAGAGATTCGCGACAGCGGCAAAGTCGTCGGCATGGACCGCATCGCGGTCATGGCCGCCCTCAACCTGGCCCGCGAACTACTGGAAACACGAGATGAGCAGCGCCATGCCGGTGAAGCCGAGAGCAGGCTGCGCTCCCTGAACAAGAAACTTGATTCGGTGCTCGGTCCCCAGACCGGGAACGGGCACGGGAAATCCGGGCGCTAGGAAAACCGGACTGCGGGAACTGTCGCCGCGCGAACGGGAAAGGGTATTTCCCCGCCGCCGCAACCCATGTTCCCCGGGCCGGATCGCCTTCCAGGCCGCAACGGCGCCAGCCTGGCTGGACCGTAGCCCCGGATGCCCGCGGTGAAGTCACCGCCTCCTGTTTGGCGTCTCCTGCGGTGTACGCACGGTTGCCGGGTGGTACTCTTGAGCCTGAATTAAAACCCGGGGAACGGGCGTGTTGCGGCTGTTGAGCATGTCCGCCAGCGAGCGGAAAGCCTGATGCACAACTACCGTTCCCACCTGAACCATTGGTTCAAGGTCGAAGGTGACCCACGGCACTGCCGGGAGGCGCTTCCAGTTTCTGCCCAGCCCTGGAGTCGGCCATGAGCGCGCAGACCAAAGGCCATCTGCGTCAACGGCTCCGGCGGGCACGCCGGAACCTCGGCGGCACGGCACGGCGCCTTGCGGCGCTGCGGGCAACCCGACGCGTGGCGGCCCTGCCCGAGTTTCGTCGTGCACAACAGCTTGCGCTGTTTCTTTCCGCCGACAGCGAGATGGACACCGCCCCCCTGTTGCGGCTGTGCACACAGCAGGGCAAGCGGATATACCTCCCCATCCTGCGTGGCGACGGCAACCGACTCGCCTTTGCCCCGTACACGCCCGGCCAGAGATTGCGGCGCAATCGTTACGGCATTGCGGAACCGGTCACCGCCGGGCCCGGACTGGCGCCGCAAAGGCTTGATCTGGCACTGCTGCCCCTGGTCGGCTTCGACAGCGGGGGACAACGCCTGGGCATGGGCGGTGGCTACTATGACCGGACCTTCGCCTTTGTGCGCAGGCACTGGCGTGGCCGCCGGCCGCGGCTGGTCGGCCTGGCCCATGAAATCCAGCGCGCGCCGGACATTCCGACCGAGCCATGGGATATTGTGATGGATGCGGTGGTCACAGATACCCGCGTTTACCGGCGGAGCCGGAAATCCCGCCGGGGCCTGAACAAACAACCCTGAGGACCTTCAATGAATTACTGGCTGATGAAATCCGAACCCGATGTGTTCGGCATTGATGATCTGAAAAAAGTCGGCGTGGAGCACTGGGACGGGGTGCGTAACTACCAGGCGCGCAACATGATGCGCGACGACATGAAGAAGGGCGACCAGGTCTTTTTCTACCACTCGAATTGCAAGGAGCCCGGCATTGTCGGCATTGCCGAGGTGGTACGCGAGGGCTACCCCGACCATACCGCCTTCGACCCGGAGTCGAATTACCACGACCCCAAGAGCACGCCCGACAACCCGCGCTGGTACATGGTCGACCTGCGCTATGTGCGCCATCTCAAGCGCACCATTACCCTGCAGGAACTCAAGGCACGCCCGGAACTGGAGGCGTTCAAGCTGGTCCAGCGCGGCAACCGCCTGTCGGTAATGCCGGTCACCGCGCAGCAATGGGCGTTCATTACCGGGCTGGAGTAGGCAAGCAACGGGGCTGCAGGTTCAATCCAGCTCCGGTTACTTCAACAAACGGCGCAGCACAGCCTGATAGCGAACCGGCATCAACCGCTGCAGGCGATCCAGGAAACGTGCATCGGCGCCGATCACCACCCGCGGGCGATTGCGCTCAATCCCTGCAACGATCTGCTCGGCCGCCGCCTCCGGCGTGGTCCGTGCAAGCTCGTCAAAGCGCGCTACAGCCTCCGTCTGATCGAGTTCTTCGTCTACCACGTAGCCGCGCACAAAACGCGCATTGCGGGCAATATTCGTCGCCACGCCACCCGGATGCACACTGGTTACACCGACGCCGGTACCCCCCATTTCAGCGCGCACCGATTCTGTAAACCCGCGCACCGCAAACTTGGTCGCGCAATACGCCGACTGCGACGGCACGCCGATCAATCCGAACACGCTTGAAATGTTGACGAGGTGTCCCTCCCCCTGCTGCAACATGTGCGGCAGTACGAAGCGCGTGCCGTACACCACCCCCCAGAAATTGATCCCCACGATCCACTCGAAATCTTCCAGGCTGATGGTGCTGGCCAGATCAGAAACCGCCACCCCGGCATTATTGATCATGATGTCGAGTCGCCCGTGCTCTTCAAGCACCGCTGCGGGAAGGGCTTCCATCGCCACCCGGTCAGACACATCCAGGGTATGCAGGCTGACTTTGCGCCCCGTCTGTTCAACCCGGTCAGCCGTTGCACCCAGGGCCTGGCTGTCAATATCCGACAACGCCAGATCGCAGCCACGCTCGGCAAGCACCATCGCCAGGGCCCGCCCGATACCGCTGCCGGCACCGGTCACCACCGCCACACGTCCATTGAGCTTTTTCACTGTTCCTCCCGGGTCACGCCAACCAGATCAGCAACGTGCCACCTGATCCGGGCATAGCCCGGCGGCGGCATTGTGCTCCCAATCATTCAGCCGGTGTTGCCATCCTGTGCGCCAAGGAAGAACGCATAGGCTGGATTATCGGTCTCCTCGGCAAAATTGTAGCCAAGCTTGTCCATGGAGGCGCGAAAGCGTTCGCGCTCACCCTCCGGAATCTGCATACCCACCAGCACGCGGCCAAAATCGGCGCCGTGGTTACGGTAATGAAACAGGCTGATGTTCCAGTTTGGCCCCAGGTGGTTGAGGAACTTCACCAGCGCCCCGGGACGTTCGGGGAACTCGAAACGAAACAGCAGCTCATCGTTCACCTGCGGCGCCCGGCCGCCAACCATGTAGCGCACGTGCAACTTGGCCATTTCGTCGTCGGTGAGATCCACCAGTTCATAGCCTTCCTTGCGCAGGTGTGCCACCAGGGCCTCTTTCTCCTCCGCGCCATCTGTGAGCTTGACCCCGGCAAACACGTGCGCACGCGCGGCGTCCGCATAGCGATAATTGAACTCGGTGATATTGCGTTTGCCCAGATCGCGGCAAAAACGCCGAAAGCTGCCGGGGCGCTCGGGAATGGTCACGGCCAGCAACGCCTCGCGTTGCTCGCCCAGCTCGGTGCGCTCAGCCACGTGGCGCAGGCGATCAAAATTCATGTTGGCGCCGCACACAATGGAGACCAGGTTCTGGTCCCGCAGCGCATGGTCGGCGACGTAACGCTTGAGCCCGGCCAGCGCCAGCGCCCCGGCGGGCTCGGCAATGGAGCGGGTGTCCTCGTAGATATCACGGATCGCTGAACACACCGCATCCGTGCTGACCAGGACCACTTCGTCCACATGCTCACGGGCAATACGAAAGGGTTCCTTGCCCACCTGACGCACCGCCACACCGTCGGTGAAAAGCCCCACCTGTTCCAGTTTGACACGCCGTCCGGCTTTCAATGCCTCGTACATACTGGGCGCGTCGTCGGGTTCCACGCCGATGATACGAATGTCCGGCCGCAGGTACTTCACATACACGGCAATGCCGGCAATCAGGCCGCCGCCGCCCACCGGCACAAAGATGGCGTCAATATCCGCCACACGCTGTTGCAGGATCTCCATGGCGATGGTGCCCTGACCGGCAATCACATCGGGATCATCGTAGGGATGGATAAAGGTCAGTCCCTTGTCCTCGGAGAGCTGCCGCGCGTGCTCATAGCACTCGTCGTAAGAATCACCATGCAACACCGCCTTGCCGCCCAGGCGCTTGACCGCCTGCACCTTGATCGGCGGGGTGGTACGGGGCATCACAATGGTGGCCTTGATACCCAGGCGGCTGGCCGACAGGGCGACACCCTGGGCATGGTTGCCTGCCGAGGAAGCAATCACGCCCTTCGCGCGCGCCTCTTCGGACAGGCGCGACATCTTGTTATAGGCACCGCGCAGCTTGAACGAGAAAACCTGCTGCAAGTCCTCGCGCTTGAGCCAGATCTGGTTACCCAGGCGCTGTGAAATATTGGGCGCGAGTTCCAGCGGGGTTTTCTTCGCCACGTCGTAAACGTTGGCGGTGAGAATCTTGCGTACGTAGGTGTCTTTCATGGCGGCTAAGGTATCATATCCGCAACGCCCGGGTAGCGCCGGGGGCCGCCCGCAGGGGCGCCGACACCTGTTTCCCGGCGACACAGACGCGTACCATGGGAGACTGCATTCAGACGACCAAGCGAGGCCCCTGGTGTCTACTGAAAAATACAAGAAACAGGCCGCCGAAGCGGCCCTGGAATACGTCGAGGACGGTGATATTGTCGGCGTGGGAACGGGCTCAACCGTGAATTTCTTTATCGATGCCCTGGCCGGCACCAACAAACGCATTGCCGGCGCCGTTTCAAGCTCCGAGGCATCCACCCAACGTCTGCAGTCGCGCGGCATTGAATTAATGCAGCTCAACTCGACCGGTGATCTGCCCGTCTACATCGACGGCGCCGACGAGGCCACCCGCCACCGGCATCTGATCAAGGGCGGCGGCGGCGCCCTGACGCGCGAGAAAATCATCGCCGGGGCCAGTCGCCGCTTCGTATGTATTGCCGATGAATCCAAGCTGGTAGGCGCACTGGGTGCTTTCCCGCTGCCGGTGGAGGTCATCCCCTTCGCCCGCAGCTTCGTTGCGCGCCAGATGGTGCGGCTCGGAGGTCAGCCGGCCTGGCGCGAGGGCTTTGTTACCGACAACGGCAACGAAATCATTGATGTGCACCACCTTGAAATTTCCGAACCCGGCAAGATGGAACAAAAGATCAACAACATTCCCGGCGTAGTCAGTGTCGGCATCTTTGCCCTGCGGCCCGCCGATGTACTGCTGATCGCGGGCGCCGACGGCGTGCGGGAAATCTGAGCGCTACGGGCACATCAGGGACCCGCTGAGGCCTGACGAATCGATCAGAGACGCCCTGACTAACGGTTAATCTTCGGCTGACTGACCGATGCGCGGACCACCGGAATTTCATCGTCCTGCAAGGCCGGCATCACTTTCTTGCGCGCCAGCGCCGCCTCGATCCAGGGCGCCAGCTCATCCAGCTTTTGCCGCTCGCGGGCTTGCGCTTCGGCCTTGAATTCGGGCATGACTTCGGCCGCAAACAGTTCCAGCGATTGACGGATATGTTCGTGCTGGTTGCGCCCGGCCTGTTGCAGGAAAATCACCTGGTCCACACCGGCCTCCTGAAAACCGCGCAGATGCCGGCGCATGTCATCGGGCGTGCCAATACCCGACGAAAGCCCCGAGGCCTCGGCCTCCGCCACCACCTGCTCGGTGCGATCACCCCGCTGCGCCATATACTCACCCCACAGATTGGTGCGCCCGGGCACGGTATCCCGCGTGACCAGTGCGGCCAGGGCATAGCCAAAAAACTCGAAGCCCTCGTGACCTCGGCGTATCGCCTCGGCCCGATCCGCGTGTACCGAGAACGCGGAAACCATGGCTATATTGGGGTTGACCGCATGGCCCAGCGGCACGCATTCATCGGATTTGATGGTGTCGTAGTAAATTTTCGCCCATTTGCTGGCCTCTTCCGGGTCGACGAAGGAAAACGCCAGCGCCCCCAGGCCCAGCGAGGCGGCCACGCGGATGGTGTCCCGGTTGGTGCAGGCCATCCACATCGGCGGATGCGGTTTCTGCAACGGTTTGGGCACAACGTTGCGACACGGCATGGAGAAATACTTGCCATCGAAGCCCGGATAGGGCTCCATCACCAGCATATTGGCTATTTGTTCGGCCGCCTCCAGGGCCATCGCGCGCTTTTCCCTGGCCGGAATATGGAAGCCCCCCAACTCCGAACGTGTGGCCCCTTCACCTATACCGAAATCGACCCGGCCGTCGGAAATCAGATCGAGGGTGGCCAGTCCCTCCGCAGTGCGGGCCGGGTGATTGTAGTTGGGGATCACCTGCCGGATACCATGCGCCAGCCGGATGTTACGGGTACGCGCGGCCGCCGCGGCCAGAAACACCTCCGGCGCCGAGGAGTGCGAGTATTCATCCAGGAAATGGTGCTCGACCTCCCACGCGTAGTCATAGCCAAGACGGTCGGCCAGCTCAACCTGCTCCAGTGCCTCGTGAAACAGACGCCGTTCATCACCCTGCTCCCAGGGCCTGGGCAATTGCATCTCGTAGAAAACCCCGAACTTCATACAAACGCCTCCAGTCACGCCCCCGATCACAACGCACGGATCCCGGGTACCTATGTCTGCTGCGAACCCACCGACACATCGCCCGACTGCGCGTCACCCTGACCGATGCGCATGGCGGCGAACGCCCATACCTGTTCGACCAGCAAGTCGATCTGCTCGCGCACGGCGGCATCCGTGCAGACGCCGGCATCATCAACGCCCGCATCGGCCAGGTTCACGGCCACCCCCAGCGGGGTGGGCCAGCCGCGCAATGCATGCGCAATCGTGCGCAATGTGACCA
>SLLK01000034.1 GCA_007134115.1 Gammaproteobacteria bacterium
GGCCGGCACATCGACGCGCATGTTCCACCCGGTGCGCCCGGAAAGCGGCTGTAACTCACCGTCGAACCCGGCCAGTTCGCTCAGCGTCGCGCCGGCGACACTGCCTTGCGCGGTCACCACGCTACCGGGCCCCGCTTGCCCGCCGGTGTCGTCGGGTGTGTCCACATCCACCCGCACCTCTTCCCCGGACATCCGGCCGCTAATACCACGGGCATGAAACCGCCCGTCGGAAAAATGCAGTTCACCCTGCACCTGCTCGATATCGACCGGCCAGGAGGCATGCCCCACGCGCGCATCCGTCCAGCGCAAAATGCCGTCGACACGGCTTTGTGCCAGGTCGGTCAGCGGCAATTGCAGCGCCAGCCCCAGCTCCGCCGGGCCGCCGCCACGCAACCCCTGCGCAACGTGGCCAGGGGCGTTGCCCAGCGGACTGTTGCGCAAAAACACTGCGATCGCGTCATTCTCCGCCCGCGCAACCCCGTGAACAGACAGCTGCCCCTTGCCCAGATCGGGAATCTCGGCCACTACGGAGTTCAACGACGCCCCCGCGATCGTGCCCTGCTGTGCAGCGATACGCATACCGGCACCCTCAAACAGGAGGGACCCTTTCAGATCATGGATATCAGGCCATTCACTGGCAAAATCCAGATGCGTATCGACGATTCCGGCACGCACCCGGAACAGCCCCTGTGTTCCCTCACGCACAAAAGGAAACTCATCCAGCGCACCGCGCAGTACAATATCGCCATCGCTGACACGGCCGCCCCGCAGGGCCGCTTCAAGCCATTCCACTACATTTTCGGGAAGCAGGTTATGCGGCAGGAACAGCGGAGCATCAGCGACGTTCAGGTTTTCGAAGTGGCCTTCAAGCGCCAGTTCAGGCGCCCGCTCCGGCAACAGCTTTAGCGCAAAACCGGCCTGCGCCCGCCCCTCATCCATGGCAAGGCGAAGCTCGCGGCTGAGCACCTGCCAGCCATCCGCCTCGCGCTGCCAGCGCACGTTGCCGCGCCAGGCGCCGGCAGGCCACTGCCGGGCGAAAACGCCCGGGTAGTTCAGGGCCAGGGCCTGACTGTCCAGTTCCAGACTGCCTTCACCTTCACGTACACGCAGCACGCCGTCCAGCCCACTGACGCCCGGCACGCGCCCCGCCGCTTCCCAGGCCACGCCGGACAGACGCGCATCCAGATCCACCACCGGCGCCAGATCGGCGGCGTTATGGCGCAAGGAGGCATCCAGGCGACGCAGCTCACCCGCCGGCTGATGGGCGGCAACGAGCGACGGAACCCGCCCACTGAGCGGCTCCGGCAGGGCTATAAGGAGCCGGTGGACATCCTCCAGGCGCAGGAAATCGGCCAGGCCGGAAACGTCCGCTACGCCGGCATCGGGATGCGGCGTCACCTCCAGACTGAAACCGCTGCGGGGCCACGGGTCATCATCGAGTGACAGCCGCAGGCGACTGCCATCCAGACGCCAGCCGCGGCGCGTTTCGCGCCACACGAAACGCCCGCCCGCACGATCAAGACGGGCGGCATCATGCCCGGCACGGGACGGCAAACCCACATCACGTATATCGGCGTCCAGCGTCAGCCTGTGCAGCTGGCCCTCGTCCCAGTAGGTCCATAACTCCAGATCACCCCGGGTCTCCGCGAGATCAACGCCGTCGCCCACCAGCGGCGCAAGCATACCGGCGGGCCGCACTCCCCGCCCCTGCACATAGAGCTCGCCACTCCAGCGCTCGGGGTCGGCCAGCGGCCCGGTGGCATCCATGCTCAGTTCCAGGGTGCGGCCCAGAATACCCGGCAATCCCAGCTCTACCCGCACTTCGTGGCGGTCTCCGCTGGTGCGCAGCCGAATACTCACATCACGGAATTCCTCGGGGCGATTGCCGGTCAGCGGCGCCTGCAGCACCACCGTACTGTCGAGCAGTTCCAGATGACCAAAACTCTCCAGCACCGCGACCATCGCCAGCCAGGGGGACTCGGCCTCAGGGGCATCCCGGTCCGGCTCGTCAGGGGCCACATCAAGACCACGCAAGTACCAGATGCCATCGGCATCCTGCTCCGCATACAGTCGCGAACGCACCACGCTGATACGATCAGGGCTGAGCTCGCGCACCCGCACCAGGTGAGGAACACCGAAACGCAGGCGCACTTCGTGCAGTTCCAGCTGCTCGCCGTCATCCGCCCCTATACGTACATCGAACAGACGCAAGTCGGGGCCCAGGCCCTGCCAGCGGGCACCGATGTCACCTTCTATAGTGACCGGCAGGTCCAGCGCCTGGCTTAACATGGCCTCGATCTGGGCACGGTACTCGGGGACTTCGGAGGCCAGCACACGGAACAGCGATACCGCGACCGCCGCGCTGACCACGATGATCGCAAGGGAAATCAGGAGAAACGCCTTGAAGCGTCTCAGCAAGCGCAGCACGGTAAGCCGGAAAGCCATAATAGGGGGCCGCGAGATTACGGCGGGGTGTCAGCCCACGAGTACGACATCGAATTGTTCATTATGATACAGGTTTTCTGACTGCAGGCGGATAGGTTTGCCCAGGCTTTGCTCCAGTTCCGCCAGGGTCGCCGCCTCCTCGTCCAGCAACCGGTCGATGACCTCGGACGAAGCCATGACCAGAAACGCTTCGGCATCAAACTGGCGCGCCTCACGCTGGATTTCACGGTGGATTTCGAAACACACCGTTTCCGGGGTCTTGACGAAACCGCGTCCGTTGCAGACTGCACAGGGCTCACACAGCTGCCGGCCGAGACTCTCCCGCGTGCGCTTGCGCGTCATTTCCACCAGCCCCAGCGGCGACATCTCGCACACCCGGACCCGCGCCAGATCCTTCTCCAGCCCCCGGTTCAGGGCACGCAGCACCTGCCGCCGATGCTCCGCATCGTGCATATCAATGAAATCGATGATGATGATGCCACCGAGATTACGCAGGCGCAGCTGGCGGGCAATGACCTGGGCCGCCTCCAGATTGGTCTTGAATACGGTCTCGTCCAGGTTGCGCCGCCCCAGGAAACCACCGGTATTGACGTCAATGGTGGTCATGGCTTCGGTCTGATCAATCACCACATGCCCGCCCGACTTCAGGGGCACCCGGCGTTCCAGCGCCCGCTGTATCTCGTCCTCCACGCCGTAGAGCTCGAATATCGGCCGCTCACCCACGTAGTGTTCAATAATGGTGGCCGTCTCGGGCATGAAGGTGCGCACGAAACGTGACACCTGCAGGTAGCTATCGCGGGAATCAATGCGCACCCGCTCCACCTGGGTGCCCAACAGATCCCTCAGGGTCCGCATCACCAGTGGCAGATCACCGTGAACCAGGGTGCCGGCGGACGCGCTGCGGCCACGCTCCTGTATGGATTGCCAGACCTTGTGCAGAAACCGCATGTCCCCATGCAGAGCCTCGCGCTCGGCGCCCTCGCCGGCTGTGCGCACGATAAAACCACCCTGCATATCCTCGCTCACGGCCTCGTCGACCAGCGAACGCAGGCGCTCGCGCTCTGCCTCGTCCTCTATACGTGACGACACGCCGGTCTGCTGCAGACCCGGCATGAACACCACGTAACGCGAGGGTGTGCTGATCCGCGTGCTCAGCCGCGCACCCTTGCTGCCCAGCGGGTCCTTGATCACCTGTACCAGCACGTCCTGACCTTCGCGCAACAACTGCTCAATCTTGCGCGTACGGCGGGCACCGTTGGTTGTATCTGCGTCCTCGTCTGGCGCCAGACGCGCCTCGGCCATATCGGCGGCATGCAGGAAGGCACTGCGTTCCAGGCCGATATCCACAAAGGCTGATTGCATCCCGGGCAACACCCGCAGCACGCGGCCCTTGTAGATATTGCCGACCAGGCCGTGGCGACTGGCGCGCTCGATAAAAATTTCCTGCAACACCCCGCTTTCCACCAGCGCGACGCGGGTTTCCTCGGGTGTTACATTGACCAGAATCTCTTCGCTCATGATCTCAGCCACCGTCCCGGGCGAGCAGGCAGTCCATGCCGAACTCCCGCAACAGACGCGTGGTTTCGTACAGCGGCAATCCCATCACGCCTGAATAGCTGCCCTGCAGGCGCGCCACAAACATCGCGCCCAACCCCTGTATAGCATACCCGCCGGCCTTGTCACACGGCTCACCGGTGGCCCAGTAAGCCTCGCGCTCGGCGACGCTGATGCGCCGCAGAGTCACCTCACTGCAACTGAGTGCGACCTGCGCGCGCGAACCGGCCACCAGGGCCACGGCGCTGTAAACACGGTGCCTGCGCCCCGACAACCCGGCCAGCATGGCTACACCATCCTCGCGGTCACGCGGCTTGCCGAATATGTGGCCGTCCAGCACCACCGCCGTATCGGCCCCCAGCACGGGTGGTGGCCCGGAAGTCGCCTGCCACCCCGCCTGCGCCTTCTCCAGGGCCATCCGGCGCACATACGCATCCGGCGCCTCGCCACGACGCGGGCTCTCGTCAATGGCCATGGGCGCTACCCGGAAAGTCACGCCGACCTGGCGCAGCAGCTCGGCACGTCGCGGCGAGGCGGACGCCAGCACCATGCGCGGTTGCCCGGGACGCATGCCGACTTCAGTCATATCCCCACCTCCCGTTGATCCGGTGCGCAATCACTCGATTCGTCGCGCCTCAGGCCCGGTGATAGGGATGATGATTGAGCACTGACCACGCGCGATATAGTTGCTCGGCCACCACCACCCGCACCAGGCCGTGCGGCAGGGTCAGCGGCGACAGCGACCAGCGCAGTTCCGCACGTTGCAGACAGGCTTCGCTGAGACCGTCGGCACCGCCCACCAGCAGGGCGATGTCACGACCGCCGGCCAGCCAGCCGGATACCCGTCGCGCCAGCTCCACAGTCGACCAGTCCTGGCCGTGTTCGTCCAGCGCAACCACCAAGGCGCCTTCGGGCACCGCCGCCAGTTGCCGCCGTCCCTCGTCTGCAATGGCACGGTCCGGCGGCTCCTGCCGGCGCCGCGGCGCCGGCGCAAGGGGGCACAACTCCAGCCGAAGCTCTGCGTTCAGGCGGCGGGCATATTCATTGAATCCATCCGTAACCCAGGCCGGCATACGATGACCCACGGCGATCAGATAACACTTCATGAGGGTAATGAAGGGGACTCATCATCGGCGTGCTCTTCGCCCAGCGACCAGAGCTTTTCCAGGTTATAGAACTCACGCACTTGCGGTCGCATGATATGCACCACCACATCGGCCAGATCCACCAGCACCCATTCCGCCTGGTCCGCCCCTTCCACACCCAGCGGCGCCGCGCCGGCCTGTTTCACTGACTTGACCAGATGGTCTGCCAGCGAGCGTACATGCCGGTTGGAATTGCCACTGGCCACCACCATCAGGTCGGTCACCGTGGTCACCTCGCGCACATCAATGACGCGCAGGTCTACCGCCTTCATGTCCTCGAGGCTGCTCACCACCAGGTGGCGCAAGGCTTGTGTATCCATCATTGCTTCATTCCGTAGTAATGTTGCTGCCCGATCAGTCGCCATACCGGGTCCGGCAGCAGAAAGCGCGGGCTGTGCCCGGCCGCCACCAGGGCGCGTATGCGGGTGGCCGAGATATCCAGTGGCGTCACCGTCTGCAACAACACCAGCCCCGCCGGTTGCTGATGCAGATCACGTTTTGAGGCGGCGGCATTCGTGTGCAAAAGCCGGCCAGGTTGCGTATCACGCGGCAACTTCCAGCCCGGGCGACGCATCACCACCAGGTGAGCCAGGGCCAGCAGGTCCTGCCAGCGATGCCATTCCGGCAGACCCAGAAACGCGTCCATCCCCATGATCAGACACAGCGGCCGGGCGCCCTGCTCGGCGCGTATCTGCTCCAGGGTATCCACCGTCCAGGACGGTCCCGCACGCCCCAGCTCACGCTCATCAATACTGAATCCCGGCTGTCCAGCCAGCGCCGCCTGCAGCATCTGCAGGCGCTGCTCGGCGGTGCATCCGGGACTGTCACGATGGGGCGGGCGCCCGTTGGGCACGAAACACACTTCGCCCAGGGCCAGCGCCTCCATGACCTCCAGCGCCGGACGCAGATGACCATGGTGCACCGGATCGAAGGTGCCACCATAAATACCCAACGGAGCCTGCAGGCTAATCGGCGGGCCTCCCGCTAGTTGCGCACGTGGCCGTCACCGTACACCACCCATTTGAGCGTGGTGAGCCCTTCCAGGCCGACGGGACCGCGCGCGTGAAGCTTGTCGGTGCTGATACCGATTTCCGCGCCCAGGCCATATTCGAAGCCGTCCGCAAAACGCGTCGACGCATTCACCATCACCGAACTGGAATCCACCTCGCGCACAAAGCGCCGGGCCCGCGCGTAGTCGCGCGTCACGATGGCATCCGTATGCGCCGAGCCGTAGCGGGCGATATGTTCCATGGCTTCGTCCAGTCCGGCCACTACACGCACCGCCAGCACCGGCGCCAGATACTCTTCGCCCCAGTCGGTCTCGGTGGCCTCGGCCGCAGTCACCAGTTCACGGGTGCGCGCGCAGCCGCGCAGTTCCACACCCGCCTGCTCAAACATACGCGCCAGGCGCGGCA
>SLLK01000134.1 GCA_007134115.1 Gammaproteobacteria bacterium
CAGGAACATCGCGAGCTCGCCCGGGATCACCCGTTCGAGCAGCCAGATGCCGATGGCCAGCAGGCCGATCCCGAACACCGCCTTGATGGTATCCATCCACGGCCCGGCCTTCGGTAGCAGGCGCCCGGCGGAGGTGCCGATGACCAGCAGCGGCGCACCCATGCCCATGCTCAGCGCGAACAGCGCGATCCCGCCCAGCACTGCATCGCCAGTGTGGCTGATGTAGAGCAGCGCGCCGATCAGCGGTGCGGTCACGCAGGGGCCGACGATCAGGGCGGAAAGGAAGCCCATGATGCCGGCGCCGACGTAGGTGCCGCCTTCCTGCTTGTTGCTGATCTGCGACAGCTTGCTCTGCACGCCGGCCGGCATCTGCAGCTCGTAGAAGCCGAACATCGACATCGCCAGGGCGATGAAGATGATCACGAAGGTCCCGATAATCCAGGGGTTCTGGAATGCCGCCTGCAGGTTGGCACCGGCCAGGCCCGCGAACACCCCGGCAATGGTGTAGGTCAGCGCCATGGCCAGCACGAACACCAGTGAGATCAGGAACGCCTTGCGCGTGGTCAGGTTCTTCTGCCCGATGATGATGTTCGACAGGATCGGGATCATCGGGAACACGCAGGGGGTGAAGGTCAGCAGCAGCCCGAAGCCGAAGAAGGCCAGGGCGACCAGCCAGATCTGGCCATCCGCCAGCTGGGCCGCGATACGGTCCTGCTGGGTGACGGGTGCCGCTGCGTCGTCATCATCCTCGCGGGCGTCGTCGCCGGTGTCCGGCAGCGCATCGCTGTCGGCCTCGGCGGCCAGTTCGGAGGCGAAGGTGACCGAGACCTCCTGGGTCAGCGGCGGGTAGCACACGCCGGCGTCGGCGCAGCCCTGGTAGTCGATCGCCAGGGTAAGGTCGGCGACGTCATCCGCGTCGCGCAGCACCGGGACGAGGATCTCCACCTGGTCGCGGTAGACCTGGCTCTCGCCAAAGAACTCGTCCTCCTGCACCTGGCCGTCCGGCGGGTTGATCGGCCCCAGCTCGATGCCCTCGCCCTCGGCCACGCGTACGTCCAGCTTGTCGCGGTAAAGGTAGTAGCCCTCGGCGATGTCGAAGCGCAGGATGACCGCGTTCTGGCTGATGGCCTCCAGCGAGGCGGCGAAGGCTGCCTCCGGTTCCAGCAGTTCGTCATTCACTGCGCCGAAGTCCCGCGACAGGTCGCCGAGCGCATCCAGTGCGCCCGGTTCCCCGGCAGTCTCTTCCGCTGTGGCCGCGCCCGGCAGGCCGGGCAGGGTCAGGGCGACGGTCTGGAAGTGCGGCGGATAGCAGACCCCGAGATCGGCGCAGCCCTGTGAACGCGCGGTCAGCTCGATGTCGGTACTGGCCGCTGCCCGCACCGGCAGTTCAATGCTGATCTGCCCGCGATAGGTCTCGACCCGCCCGAAGAATTCGTCTTCCTTGACCTCGCCATCCGGGATGCGGGGCTCGCCCAGCTCCAGTCCCTCGCTCTCGGGTTCGAAGCGGAACTGTTCGCGGTACATGTAGTACGCGTCCGCGATGTCCCAGGTCAGGCGCAGGGTTTCGGCATCGACCGCCTCGGCATTCAGGCTGAAGGCGTCGTCCGGATCCAGCAGCTCGTCCTCGAAGATGGCACTGGCCAGGCCGGGGATCAGCGTCAGCGCGACCAGCAGGGTGGCGAGCCAGCGGCGCAGGGTCATGAGGTGCATTGCGTTATCCAGTTCAGGTAGTCGGGCAGCCCGGCCTCGATCGGCAGGGCGATGATTTCCGGGGTTTCGTATGCATGTTGGTCCGCGAGATTTGCCTGGAGTTCGTCCAGGCGGTTCGCGGAGGTCTTGATTAGCAGGGTGACCTCGTTGTCGACCTCGATGCGGCCTTGCCACTGATAGACCGAGCGGCCCGGTGGCAGGACATGCACACAGGCCGCGAGGCCCTGTTCGACCAGGGCCCCGGCCAGGGTGTCAGCGGCCTGCGGGTCGTCCAGGGTCGTGATCACCAGCCACGCGGCCGGAGCCCGGTTCGGCCGGGATTGCGGCGAACTCATGTGCCCTCCGATCAGTTGCGGTGATCGAATTCAATGCGTGCGGGCTGGCCGGGCCGCAGCCCGTTCCCATCCCCGGGCGAGAAGCTGACTTCGACGCGGTAGCCGCGATCGGCTTCCTCGCCCGTCGGTTCCCAACCGAGCGCCGCGACCTCGCCGGAGTGGCGCGTGCCGTCGATCACCACCGTGGCACCCTGGCCCACGGCCAGGTTGGCCAGGGCGGAGACCGGGACCAGCGCGGTGGCCCGCATCGGGTCGGTGGTGCCCAGTTCGGCCAGCACCGGCGGGACCAGCGCGGGATTCACGTATTCCCCTGTGCGCACATGCAGGCGCGTAATGCGGCCGTGGGCCGGAGCGCGGACAGTGGCGTCGTCGCGGTCGGCGCGAGCACGGTCGCGGCGCGCCTGCGCCTCGGTCAGGCGTGCCGCGACCGTGGCCTGCTCGATCCGCGCGAGTTCCAGTTCGCGGGCCGCGATCAGGGTCTGGTCGTACAGGTCCTGAGCCTTGTCGGCCTCGCGGTCGGCTTCGGCCAGTTCAAGTTCCAGCCGCTGCACGGCGGCCTCGGCGGCGCGCAGGTCGGCATCGACGCGCCGGGTATCCAGACGGAACAGGGGCGTGCCGGCCTCCACATCGGTGCCGACCCGGGTTTCCACCTGACGCACGATCCCGGCCACCGGGGCGGTGACACGATGGCGTTCGCCCCAGTCGAGCTGGGCCTCCACGCTCTCCTGGGCCGGGAGCGGAGACGCCAGCAGGGTGAGCGCGACGGCCAGGGCCGTGGCGGAAGGCAGCGCGGTTAAACGGATGGTACGGGACATGGGCGGTTCTCCTGTCCGGTCGCCGGTGCGTGGCGACCCGGGGTGGTCATTCGGTGTGGTCGGCGACCTGGCGGAACGGGCTCAGTTCGGGGCGGCCAGTCAGCAGGGCCAGGCGCTCGTGAGTCATCGCCAGTTGGAATTCGGTCTGGGCGTTGAAGTGTGCCGCCGCGCTTTGCTGGACCATCGAGTCGCCGAGATCGGCCTGGTCTTCGATGTCGTAGAGGTAGCGCGCGCGGTCGATATAGAGTTCACGGTAATCCATCCGCCACACGGCCTCGTCGCGCTGGACCCTCAGGGTCTGCGCCTCGTGATAGAGCTCGCGCAGGCGGTTGCGGGCCTCGATGCGGGCCTGGGCCAGACCTGCCTCGGCGCGCTGGCGCTCGGCTACGGCCTGTCCGACACGGGCATCGCCGCGCCGCCCCTCGTACAGGGGTACCTCCAGCACCAGCCCGGCGGCGAACGGGTTGCGATCGCCGCCGCCCAGCTCGCGGTGCCACCAGCCGCTCTCGGCCTCGGCATACAGGCGTGGCCGCCGTTCGGTGCGGGCGGCCTCGACACTCCTTGCCGCCGCTTCCACGCGGTGACGCTCCACGGCCAGTTGCGGGTTGCCCTGGTCGAGGGCCTCCAGCAGTTCGTCGAGCTCGGGCAGTTCGGGCAGTTCCAGCGGGAGGGATGGCGGCAGCGGGTCGCGCACGCGCTCGTCCGGGCGATTCAGGGCCTCGGCCAGCGCCGCGCGCGTGCGGCGCTGTTCCAGCAGGGCACGCTGGCGCTGTACCCGCTTGGTCTGGTATTCGGACTCCAGACGGAACAGCTCGATGTCCGAGACCTGGCCGAGTTCGTTGCGCTCCTCGGCACGCTCCTTGGAGACGTAGGCGGAGGCCATGTCCTCGGTGTCGCGGGCAAAGGCGAGGTCGGCGAGCACGACGTCGAAGTAGCGCTCCAGTGCTTCGATCCGCTGGCGGGCGTGCGCCAGGTGCTCGCGCTCGCGCGCCGCCTCCAGGTGCCGAGTCCCGGCCGCCTCGCGAGCCCCGGAGCGGCCGAAATCGCTCAGCAGCTTGCGCGCCACGATGGAGGCGCGAGAATCATTGCGACTGCGATCGTCGACCAGGTCGTTGGGTTCGATCCAGCGGGCCTCAAGGCGTGCGTCCAGGCGAAGATCGCGCTCGGCGCGGGTGGCCTCCAGCGCGGCTGTGGCGCGTTCGCGTTCCGCGCGCGCCTGCTGTACCCGCGGGTGTCGGGTGTCGACCGCCGCAAGTACGTCGTCCAGGCGCAGGAAACGCGGCAGGCTGTCATCCTCTTGCGCAGCGGCCTCGTCCTGGGCGCTCGTCCAGACCGGCAACCCGGCCAGCGGCAGAGCGAGGACGGCGGCCAGCACCAGGGCGCCCGCGCGGGGGCGGCATGGGTGTAATGGCGTCATGCGTTGTTCCTTCCGATCCGTCCGGGGGACACCGCTTCCGGATGCCCCCGTGCCTTTTTGTTATTGGTGATGGAACCCGATGGATCCGGCCCATAGTATGGCGCTTCCCGGTGCTCGGGATAGTCGTGCCGACGCTGCGGCGCGCTGTCATGGCGCGTCGCGGCGAGGATGCGCCTGCGAGCGGACTAGGAGCCTGTCGGATTTGGGACTGATCTGCTGCGCGTGTGGGAGAGTGGCCCATTTTCCCGCTCTCTCTCGTTACATAGTCCCCACTATGTGCCTCGAGAGACCGAAAAAATGGTCTCACTCTCCCGCCACGCTCGCGACGATCGCCCAAATCCGACAGGCTCCTAGCGCCCGTCCAGCTCGCGCTTGAAGCGGGTGAAGTTCTGATCCCGGTAATGCCCCTCGGCCACGAACTCGCCCAGTTGCATGAACTCGCGGGTATTGCGCGTGGCACCGGTAAAGCGGGCGATCGGCTCGCCGTCCAGATCGAAGAACTGAAAGACCGGGGTGGCGCGTACCCGGAAGTCGCGAGTGGCGAAGTCCATCATCGTCTTGCTCTCGCCGTCGAAGGTCACGACCTCGATTGCCCCCTCGACATCGACCGCAAAGACCGCGAAATGCTCCCCGAAATATTCCTGAACCTCCGGCTGATTCAGGACCTGGTTCTTCATGCGATGGCAGAACGGGCAGTCGGCCATCTCGAAGAACAGCAGGATGCCCTTCTTGCCGTCCGCGCGCGCCATCTCCAGTTCCTCGGGGAAGTCGCCGAAGGTTGGATCGAAGAAGTGATGATCCGGGTCACGCGGATCCTCCACACCAGCCTGGGTCAGCGCGGGGAGCAACAGGGCGGCGAGCAGTGCAAGCATGGGAAATCGGAACACGGTGCGCATTTCGGGTCACGCCTCCTGGTTATATATCGATGGCCATATGCAGCGTAAGACGCATGGAAGGGTGGCGGAATTCCCTCGTGTGCTCAAGCGGTATCGGTTTCCCGTGTTTCCGCCTCCGCGCGGGGTCGATCGACAGCCGTGGGGGCGCGTGTTCCAATGGGTCGGGACGTCCCGTGGGAACCCGAAATGCGTAACCCCCTCTTTCCCCTGTTTGCTTTCCTGGGCCTGGTGCTGATCGAAATCTTCGGTTTCGCCTGGGTGGGTGATGCCGTGGGTGCCCTGATGACGGTGGTGCTGGTGATCGTCACGGCGGCGGCCGGGCTGCTGTTGTTCCGGGTGCAGGGTTTTTACCACTGGCGGCGGCTGCAGCAAAGTCTGGCGCAGGGCGAGGTCCCGGCGAGGGGGCTGGTCGAAGGCTGGCTGCTGATGTCGGCCGCCGTGCTGCTGTTGCTGCCGGGATTTTTTACCGATGCCGCGGGCTTTGTGTTGCTGATCCCGCCGCTGCGGCGCTGGGCGGCGGCCGGCATCCTGCGCCGCGGGATGGTGCGTACTCGGGCCGGTGGCCCCGGGGCCGCACAGGGCAGCGGTACCATCGAGGGCGAATTCCGCCGCCATGAAGACGGCACCGAGACGCCCGACGACCGCCTGGATCACGACGACCGTCGCTAGCCCGGATGTTTCATGAATTGCACGCGCCTCCGCTTTTGTGAAGCGCGCTCTTGACTCGCCTCTGTGTGCCCCTATTATTAGCACTCGTCAGGGGTGGGTGCTAACAGGGCGCCTGCCCGACAACCCCATTTTCCTGTTGAAGACATCCCAATAAGGAGTTCGCACCATGAACCTGCGGCCTTTGCACGATCGAGTCATCGTGAAGCGTATGGAAGAAGAGCGCACCACCCCCGGCGGCATCGTGATCCCGGATTCCGCGGCCGAGAAGCCGATCCGCGGCGAGGTCCTGGCGGTGGGCAACGGCAAGATCCTGGACAACGGCGAGTCCCGTCCCCTCGACGTGAAGGCCGGTGACAAGGTCCTGTTCGGCAAGTATTCCGGCACCGAGGTCAAGGTCGAAGGCGAAGACGTCCTGGTGATGCGCGAAGACGACATCATGGCCGTCATCGAGGGCTGAGCCCCGCCCCGCGTCCGTCTAACACGAATTTTCAGGAGTAGAACGAATCATGAGCGCTAAAGAAGTACGCTTTGGTACCGACGCCCGTACCCGCATGGCCAAGGGTGTGAACACCCTGGCCAACGCCGTAAAGGTCACCCTCGGTCCGAAAGGCCGCAACGTGGTCCTGGACAAGGCCTTCGGGGCCCCGACCGTGACCAAGGACGGCGTGTCCGTGGCCAAGGAAATCGAACTGGAAGACAAGTTCGAGAACATG
>SLLK01000211.1 GCA_007134115.1 Gammaproteobacteria bacterium
CTCCGCGGCATGCGCATCGGCAAGATCCGCCGCCTCATCGCCATTCAGGGCCGCTGTGTCCTGGTCCGAAGGTGCTTCCGAGCAGCCCGCGACGAGCACTACCAGCAATAGCCACGGGGACAGCCGTACGTACGAGAAAATGTTCGACACCAGACTCCCCCCCTCTGGTTATTGCGGTCAAAGTCATGCTTGCCGGATCAAGGCGCGGCCGCCTCAACACACACCCGGGCAGAGGCCGGGGTGCGGGCCGTTCATCCACAACAGGGCGATGACGGCGCCAGGCGAAGTCTATTCAGCGCCGATTACGCGCACGCCTATACCGTGGAAATCGCTGTTCTCATTACCCTGGTCAGGTTCGATCATCCCCAGCAGTTGACGCGCCGGCACGTCGACCACAGCAAAACCGGGATTCTCGCCTACCGCGACGTGTGGCGCGGACACCGGGTTGGGGCCGCGCAGACTGATAAAGGCGAAGCCGCCATCAGGGGACATGGCCATGATATCGGGCGTAGTCCCCACGTAATCCATTTCATCAATGATCTGGAAGTTTTCCGCATCAATAATAATGGCATTGTCGGAAATACGGTTGACCATCCACATTTCTCGGCCATCCGGCGTCAACCAGACGCCGTGGGCATCCTCGCCACGGCTGTCGGCTTCGTGCACCAGCTCGAAGCTCTCGGTATCGAACACATACCACACACCGACCCCCTGGCCACCACCGTTAACGAACATGTAGCGCCCGTCGGCGGTGGGCATGGTGCCGCAATTCACCTGTAATTCATCAGGGCCCCAGGCCTGCACAATCTCGAAGGATTCAGTATCCAGCACCACCAGACCACCGTCATCCAGCCCCGGTCCCAGGGTAATCCAGGCATGACGGCCATCACCGGCGGTCTCGTGACAGATGGGGGCAAAATCGTTGAAGCGCTCCTCGCTGGCGGCCAGCAGCTCGTCCTCGGCCAGCACCAGACGGCGGCCGATCTCGAACGACTCACTATCCAGATCCAGCAGAATCTCCACCACCTCGCCGTCGCGATAGTGGTCGGGCGAACCGATCACATCGACCAGCACGCGCTTGTCATCGGGGCTCACACCGGCCATGTGGGTGCGTGGCCCCGTTTCGATAATCTCCACGATCTCGCGGTCGGCTGTGCGCATCACGGTGACATCGCCTGAACCGGTGCTGGCGATGAAGGCGTAACGATAGTCGGAGGTGAAGTCGATCATGTGAGGTGTACGCACGCCGTGCTCACCCAGATCGATGCTGGCCACTTCCTCCAGACCATCGTTATAGATCCACAGCTTGTGAGTGCCCTGATCCAGCGCCCAGATTTCGTAAGCCATATCGGCCGGCACCTGCCGATCGTCTTCGCGGGCGCAGCCTTGCAGGACCAGCGAAAAAGCCAGCACCAGCAGGGCAGCCAAACGGGCCACAGAAGGCCGGAGGCCTGATATTGTGTTGTTCATGCGCATTCGACTCCTGTCACCAGACTCACTGAAGCAAACGGAATATCACCGCTGTCGGGGCGCGGGGGCACTACGCAACCGTCGACCGAAACAGCGTGTCACATCGTAGGCGCTGACCGGTCCGGGAATCCAGCCACCCAACCGCCACCAATGATAGCGTCGACCGTTCTCGGAGCCCAGACAGTAGCTCAGCAGGCCCATGCGATACTCGGTCAGCCAGTCGAACGCATAACACCAGCGACGCCGTTCACTCTCCACCAGGGCCGGCAATGGCACCCCGTGCCACCAGTAAAGGCCCGCCTTGCGCGCCGGCGACATCTGCACTCGCGGCATACACTGATCTCCATACCGGATTCAGGATTGACCCTAACCCGCGCAGGTTATAGCGTAAAGGTGCAGCGACGCACGTATCGGTATGATCATGGATATTGCCAGCAGTAAACAGGATAGTCATCGCGCTCAGGAACGTCGTCGTGGCGTGGACCGTCGCCGGCGCACTGACCGGCGGGCTGTGCTGCGCTTCGATGTGAGCGGCACGGACCGGCGCAGTCGTCGCGATCGCCGCAGGCACACGCTCTCCAGCGGCGCGACTGTTAGCTAACAGCCAGGGCACCCCTGGAACAGTTCCTGCGTACACCGTTTCCGGACGCCCGGTTTTCCCCGGGAAACCACCTTGACGAACAGTCTCACGTCACAGAAACGGCATAAACAGTCTGGCAATACCATCGCGAATCTTGACCGGAATGCGTCGAGCATCCACCTCATCAAGACTCAGCCGCCGCGCCTGGGCGATGCTCTCCAGGCACATGGCATCCAGTTGCCGTGACAGTTCCACGTCGTAGCACTCCAGATTGAATTCGAAATTGAGCCGCAGACTGCGCGGATCCCAGTTGGTAGAACCCACAAACGACCAGGCGCGATCCACCACCATCAGCTTGGTGTGATCAAACGGCGGCGGCGACAGCCATACCCGGCAACCCCACTCCAGCACCTGCCACAGCTGAGCCATCATGGCCCAGTGCACATACGGCAAATTACTCTGCGCCGGCACCACGATATCCACCTGCACCCCGCGCAGGGCCGCCAGGTTGAGCGCAGAGATCAGCGTGCGGTCCGGCAGAAAATACGGCGTCATCACACGTACCGACCGTCGCGCCTGATTAATCGCCGCGAGCAACACCCAGTGGAACTTGTCCAGGTTTTCGTCCGGCCCTGCCGCCAGACCCCGTGCCAGCACACGCCCGCTCTGACGCGTCCAGGCCGGAAACCAGCACTCCCCGCCCAGCTTTTCGCCGGTGGTGAAGGCCCAGTCCTCGGCAAAGACTTGCTGCAGTTGCTGCACTACCGGGCCAAGAATACGAAAGTGGAGGTCCTTCGCGGGACGACGCGGACTCGCCGCCAGCCAATGATGAACGCGGATATTGATGCCACCCGTAAACCCGATGTGACCATCCACGACCAGCAATTTGCGGTGATTGCGCAGATTAATACCGGTCAGACGCGTGGGTAATCCCGGCAGAAAGCGCGCCACGCGGACCCCGACCCGCCGCAATGCCGGCACCATCGACGGCCAGGTGTAGCGCTCGCCGGCGCTGTCAATGAGCACACGGACTTCCACACCCCGCCGCACGGCAGCGGCCAGCGCCTTGAGGAACCGCTGGCCCGCCAGATCATTGCCGAAAATATAGGTCGCCAGCGTAATGCTGCGGCGCGCATCGGCAATGGCCTCCAGCATCGCCGCGTATGTCTGGTCGCCGTCGCGCAGCGGTTCCACCTCGTTGCCGCTGAGCAAGGCGCGCTTGTCGATCTGGTCAATCACTGCGGCAAGCCTGACCAGGTGGGACTTGCCCGGGCCAAGTACGCTGCCCAGAAACTCCAGGCTGACACCGGGAAGGCGCGTGTGACTGTCTATATCCGGGATGTGCAGTGTGCTGGCGCGGCGACGTATGCGGTTGATGCCCAGCGTCAGATAGAAAAATATGCCCAGCAGGGGCACCAGCAACAGCAGGGCGACCCAGGCCACGGCCGAGCGCGGCTCGCGCTTGGTCACCACCGCATGTCCGGCAAGAATGAATGCTGCGATCGTAATCAGGGCGGCGGCGATGCCGTACCACAACTCCGGTCGCAGCCAGAAGGCGCTATCCATCAGCATGCTGTCACCGGCATTCAGTCTCCACTGACATCGGCGGCTGCGGCCAGGGCGCGTTCCAGCTCAGCCACCAGCGGCTTCATGAAATACGAGGATGTCGGCATGACCTGAACCGCCACGCCCTGCTCTTCCAGCGCCGCGGCCACAACCGGCCCCACCGCCGCGACCACGGTACGCGCCAGCCCATCGCGCAACGCCGTCTCCAGCTGGTGAGTCGCGGCCACCCGCCACAGACGACGCACCTGGGGTTGACTGGTAAAGGCGATGGCGTCGAGTTCGCCGGCCGCCATGGCCTTGATCACGGCCACCACGTCGCCGTCATCGCTTTGCGATGCGTATACATAGGGCGCCACCACGCGGGGCGACACGCCCTGCCCGGCAAGAAACTCCATCAGCGGCGTGTTGGGATCGGTGCCGTACAACTGCACGGCAACGTCACGGCCCTCGATGCCCAGATCCCGCAACGTATCGATCACACCGTCCGTGGTCGGCGTGCCTGCCGGCACATCGGCTTGCAGGCCAATCTCACGCAACGCCCGGGCGGGCTTGGGACCACGGGTAATCCGCCGGGTACGGGCCAGTGCGGCCACAAAATCATCGCGCAGACCGGCGCGCTCGGCAAAACCGAGCAAGCGCCGCAAACCCTCGCCGGTCAGCAACACCAGATCGTCGGGCGGACGCGCAATGAACAGGCGCAACCACTGCTCCACCGGCGCCGGGTCAGGCGCATCGTGGATGGCCACCAGGGGGCACTGCCAGACACGCGCCCCGCGCCGCTCCAGCAACCCGACCAGAATGTCGAGCTGCCGGGTTTCGGGCAGGGCGATGAACTTGCCTTCAAGCGAGGATGACACCAACGCATTGACTCCGCGAACGGGCAAACGAGCATCAAAGATACGGAATTCGTGGCGGGAAACCAATGCGGCAACAATGATGGCCACTTGCCCGCACGGAACACGAGTCAGAATCGCCGGCAAAAAAAACGGGCGAGCCGCAGCCCGCCCGGTCATCATTCCAAATGGCAGCCCGACTCAGTAGAACGCCTGTATGCCGGTCTGCGAACGACCCAGGATCAGCGCGTGCACGTCGTGGGTACCTTCGTAGGTATTCACCGCTTCCAGGTTCAGCACATGGCGAATCACGTGGTATTCATCCGCAATGCCGTTGCCGCCGTGCATATCGCGCGCCGTGCGGGCGATATCCAGCGCCTTGCCACAGGAGTTGCGCTTGACCAGCGAAACCATCTCCGGCGTGGCCAGCCCCTCATCCATCAGCCGCCCCACCCGCAGGGCGCCCTGCAGGCCGAGGGCAATCTCGGTCTGCATATCGGCCAGCTTTTTCTGGATCAACTGATTGGCGGCCAGTGGACGACCGAACTGCTGGCGTTCCAGCGTGTATTCACGCGCTGCATGCCAGCAGGCGGCTGCAGCCCCCATGGCGCCCCACGAGATGCCGTAGCGCGCCTTGTTGAGGCACCCGAACGGCCCCTTGAGCCCTTCCACACCGGGCAGCAGGTTTTCTTCCGGCACCGCCACATCGTTCATGGCGATACTGCCGGTGATGGAAGCGCGCAGGCTGAACTTGCCCTCGATCACCGGCGCCTCCAGCCCTTTCATGCCTTTCTCCAGGATGAAGCCACGAATCACATCGTCATCATCCTTGGCCCACACCACGAATACATCGGCAATGGGGGCATTGGTGATCCACATCTTGGAGCCATTAAGCACCCATTGATTGCCCTTGTGGCGGGCGCGGGTCTTCATGCCGCCGGGATCGGAGCCATGATCCGGCTCGGTCAGACCGAAGCAGCCCACCAGCTCACCGGTGGCCAGCCCCGGCAGGTACTTCTCGCGCTGCGCCTCGCTGCCGTAGGCATGAATGGGGTGCATCACCAGGCTCGATTGCACACTCATGGCGGAACGGTAGCCCGAATCCACCGCTTCCACCTCATGCGCGATCAGCCCGTAGGCCACATGGTTGAGCCCCGGACAGCCATAGCCGTCAATGGTTGAGCCGAGCATGCCCAACGCGCCCATTTCGCGCATGATGGCGCGATCAAACTGCTCATGCCGGAAGCCCTGCACCACGCGTGACAGCAGCTTGTCCCGGCAGTAGGTGCGAACGCTGTCGCGGATCATGCGCTCGTCTTCATCGAGCTGGCGGTCAATCAGAAAAGGATCGTCCCAGAGAAAACGGGGCTTGTCGGCAGACTTTTTTTGCTCGGGCATGGGCGCTCTCCGCAACGGGTGGGGATTGATCACAAACAGCAGGGCGCAAAAACCGCCTTCCGGCGGCTTTGCGTCCTGCTAGCTGCCGTTCGGTTCAGAAGTAGTAACGGGCAATGGATTCAGCCACACACGCCGGCTTTTCCTGCCCTTCCACTTCAAAGGTCAGCAGCGATGTCACCTGGGCACCGCCTTCCACATCGGTGACTTCCTTGATGCTCATGTGCATGCGCACACGCTTGCCGACCAGCACCGGGGAGGGGAACCGCAGCTTGTTCAGGCCGTAGTTGACACCCATCTTGACGCCATCCACCGCCATCACTTCGGCCTGCAACAGGGGCGACAGCGAAATGGTCAGAAAACCGTGCGCCACCGGCCCACCGAAGGGCGAATGTTTTTTGGCCATTTCCGGGTCCACATGAATCCACTGGTGATCGCCGGTGGCCTCGGCAAACTTGTTGACGCTTTCCTGGGTGATTTCCACCCACTCACTGGTGCCGATCTCTTCGCCAGCCAGCTGCTTGAGCTCGTCCAGTCCGGATACAGTACGTTTGGCCATCTTGCTTGCTCCTCATTGTGATAAAAGCGATTCGGGGCTGCGCCGAGTGTAGCATCAGGCATCCAGGCCCGGCAGCCGCCCGCATGGGTGCATCAAAC
>SLLK01000368.1 GCA_007134115.1 Gammaproteobacteria bacterium
ATGCAACTACACCTGTCGTCCGCCGTTTGGCTGCTTGGGCGAGATCTACCGACATGCCGATCATCACCGGTCCCGCTACTAACGCATACAGGCCCAGCGCCCAAACAATAGCCAACCCGCCTCCTGCCGGTAACAGCAGAACCACCACGCCCATCGCTATCGCAAACGCACCGAGCATACCGTAAAACACCCGGTGCCTGGCCACACGTTTTCTGAAAAACAACTGCAAAATTTCGAACGCACCCCGCCCAATCAACGCCAGCCCGAGCACCAAAACAAAGGTGCGCAACCCCATATCCGGGCGCCACAACAAAACCGCGCCGGCAGCAATCTGCAATATACCCAGCAGCAACAGCAACTTCGTCCGCTGGTCACGCTGATGGCGCCAGATCCCCATGATAAACAGCACGAAACCGTCCAGCAGCAAAAACGCCGTAAACAGATATATAAGCGCTTCGAGTGTCAAACCCGGCCAGCCAACTGCGGCCACCCCGAACAAAACAACGCCCGCGCCCTGCACTTTCAGAGCCAAACTTTCGGATTGTGCCAATGTCTTATTTGTAGCCATGTACATCCAAGCCCGCTTGTAACGAGTACTTTCACTATATAAAACCGTTCATGCTTTGGCAAACCGTGAGCTGCATGCCCTGCAGCGCGCGCTGCGCCTAGTCGATACGCGCATCTTGGCCAAGCAGCCGCTCGCGCATGCGCTGGAAGCGCTTTTGCTGCTCAGCGGCAATTTGCTCGGGAGATTTTCCGTCCTTGTCGTCCTTGTCGTTCTTGCCGTTACCGGCGTGCACTGTCTTGGTCTCGCCCTTGGCACCAATGATATTAACAACCGGTATGACTATCGGGCTACGTTGTGTCTGTTCGAACAAGTAGTGCGTAATGTGGTCTTTCAGCTCCTGCTTGAACCGGTCCAAATCGACACGCTTGAAGCGCTGGGATACGGCACGCTTGAGTTCGGCGCGGAGCCCGTTCATCAGCTCTTCGTTGTCACGCATGTAGATAAAGCCGCGGCTGATAATATCCGGGCTGGTGAGCAATACGCCGTTCTTCTTGTCGACAGTTAACACCACCGCAACTAAGCCCTCCTCGCTGAGCAGCACGCGGTCTTTGACCACCACGTTATTCACGATAGCACCAGTCTGGTCGACAAGGATAGTACCGTGCGGCACTTCGCCGGATTGTTCCATTTTGTCGGGGGTGAATGCCACCACCTGGCCATTGTCCACGTTGACACAGTTGCCGCGCGGTACGCCTTGGCGGATCGCTTCCTCGATGTGGTATTTCTTGGAGCGGAACGGGCCGTATATAGGCATGAAGAACTTGGGCTTGGTCATGGCGATCATTTCGCCATACTCCTCGAGGCTGGCGTGGCCAGACACGTGCAACGGGCCGCAGCCATCTACGTCGCGCGTGGCGTGGCGGTAGACGTGCACGTTTTTCTTCATAAGGTCGTCAACCATGTCGCCGATCAGCTTGTCATTGCCGCTTTCGGGGATCGGGGTACTGGAAAGAATAACGGTGTCCTGCTCCTTGAGCTTGATGTGCTTGTGGTCGCCAGTAGCCATACGCTGCAGCGCGGAGCTGGGCTCGCCCTGCGAGCCAGTACATACCACCACGACTTCTTCGTCGCGCATATTCGGCACGTTGGCGATGGGCACGAACGTACCCTTGGGTATGCGGATCATGCCGAGCTTCACTGCCACTTCGAGCGTGCTCATCATGCTGCGCCCGTCCATGGCAATCTTGCGGCCATGCTGGGTCGCGGCATTAACCAGCATCTGAATGCGATTGATGTTACTGGAGAACACGGCCACAAACACGCGGCCGGGGGCTTTTTCGAACAGGTCAATAAACGTCGGCTCAATGGTGCTTTCGCTCGGTGTGCGACCGGGGCGTTCACTGGTGGTGCTGTCGCTCATCAGCAGCAGCACACCTTCACGGCCGAGCTCTTTCAGGCGCTCGGTGTCAGAGCGTTCGTGGTCGAGCGGATTGGGGTCCAGCCGGAAATCGCCGGTGTTTATAATCCGCCCCACCGGTGTATCCAGCACCACGCAGGTGCTGCCCGGGATGGAGTGCGTAATACGCACCAACTCCACAAAGAACGGGCCGATCTTGAGCCGCTCGTGTGTCTCTTCGTTCATGGTAACGGTCTTGAGCTCAAAGCCTTCGGGCATCGACACGCCGAAGTTTTCGAAAATCTTCTCCACCATGCCAATGGTAAAACGCGAGCCATAAATCGGCGCCGGAAACTTCGGCACGATATGCGGCAACCCGCCGATGTGGTCCAAGTGGCCGTGCGTAATAATGTACGCGCGCAGCTTGTGTTTGATGCTTTCCATATACGTCGTGTCGGCTATTCCGTAATTGATACCGGGCAGATCGACACTCAGGTCGTGTCCGCAATCCATAACTACCGCGTCGTCTTGATACTCCACCAGTAGCATATTTTTGGAGCCACCACCATCCATGCCGCCCAGCCCCACCACTTTGAGCCGGGGGCGCTCGTCAATCACATTGGCGCGCTTACCACGGGCAGCCGCTTGAGCGGTCGGCGCAGCGGCGGCGTACTGATTGGCGATTTTGGCGGCATCGGCTTGCGTACGCTTCTGGGCGCGCACCGCAGCACCGCGCGAGATAGCTGCGCCGCTCACGCCAAACGATAAACTCTCACCTTTGTCCTGGCCTTTCTTGCCCTGGTCTTTCTTCCGGCTCGTTTTTGCGCCGTTCTGGTCTGAACGCTGCTGTTTGCCGGGTTTCTTTCGCTGGTTTTGTTGTTGGTTACTGTTACTCATACTGTGTTTCCTTTCGTTGTCAGTTGTTTGTACTTGCTTATTTCTTGTCCTTTATACATGTGGGAATCATGGCAAAATCATCGATAATGGTTTGGCGGAGCTTCCTGTTATACAACGCCGCTGCCGGATGATACAACGGCAGGAGCGTCCTGCCCTGCCAAGTTTGCGGCTGCCCGTGCGCGGTACTGATGCGCACGCCGGGCACAAAGCAGCTGGTTCCATGGTTGCCGAGCGTCACGATAAGCGCAGGCGCGATAACATCAAGCTGTGCGAACAGGTAGGGCATGAACGCGTCTTTCTCTTCAGAGCGCGGATCGCGGTTGTTGGGCGGCCGGTATTTCAAAATACTGGTAATGTATACGTCCTCGCGCGTGAGCCCCACGCCTTCCAATAGCTCGTCCAGGAACTTACCCGCTGCACCGATAAACGGGCGGCCATGCAGGTCCTCTTGCCTGCCGGGCGCTTCGCCAATGAATACGATGTCGGCATCCGGATTACCCTCTCCGAATACCAGGTGCGTGGCCGTCTTGGCCAAATCCGGGCAGACATTATTGGTAACAATGTCTGCCGCAATCTGCTCAAGCTGCTGCTGTTTCGTGCTCATAAGGTGCTGTTTACTTGCGCGATTGTTTGATAAGTGCCGCCGTTTCACGCGCAGCGATTATCAGTAGAACAAAAGTAATGGCCCAGTCCAACATGCTGCCGGTATCGATGGCCCACGAGACAAAAACGTAGGCCAACGCGAGCGAAGCAGCTATCAACAATATCCGTCCGCCCCGACTGGCGAAGAATGCGCCGAGGCGCATGCTCAAAGACCGCTTATTTGCCTTCTTTTCCACTTTCCCGCTCCCTGGCGGCTGCTTTCATGCTTAGCTGCAGACGTCCGCGTTCGTCAATTGCCACCAACTTGACGGTGACGCGGTCGCCCTCTTTTACGACATCACTTGGCTTGTTGACACGCTCCTCAGCCATCTCACTGACGTGCACCAGGCCGTCGCGGCCAGGCAAAATCTGCACAAATGCGCCGAAGTCCATCACGCTTACCACCGGTGCGTTCTCGTAGATAGCGCCTACTTCCGGCTCCGCAGTCAGGGTGTGTATCCACTGCTTGGCGGCTTCGATACTTGCGCCATCGGGGCTGGCAATCATCACCGTGCCGTCGTCTTTGATGTCAATTTCGGCGCCGGTTTCGCCGGTAATCTTCTGGATGGTTTCGCCGCCCTTGCCGATAACCTCGCGAATTTTATCAGGGTGAATCTGAATGGTCTCGACGCGCGGTGCATATGGACTCAGTTCAGCCTTGGGCTCGGGAATAACGCTCAGCATGTGCTCCAGGATGTGGGCGCGGCCTTGCTTGCCCTGCATAAGCGCTGCCTTGAGTGTCTCTACCGGCAGGCCGTGGACCTTCATGTCCATCTGCAGCGCAGTAATGCCCTTTTCGGTACCGGCTACCTTAAAGTCCATGTCACCGGCAAAGTCCTCGGCATCGGCGATGTCGCTGAGGATAATCGACTTGCCGTCGTCACCGACGATCAGCCCCATAGCGATTCCGCTTACTGGGCGCTTCAGCGGCACGCCTGCGTCCATCAGCGCCAAACAGCTGGCACAGGTCGCAGCCATACTGGTGCTGCCGTTTTGACTCATAATCTCAGTTACCGAGCGGATGGTGTACGGAAAGGTGTTCTCGTCCGGAAGCATCGGCAACAGCGCACGTTCAGCCAGGGCGCTGTGCCCGATTTCGCGCCGGCCGGGCGGGCCCAGGCGACGTACTTCACCCACGGTGTACGCGGGAGCGTTATAGTGGTGCATGTAGCGCTTTTCTTCGTCACGCTCCATGGTGTCGATCATCTGCGCATAGCTCAGCGGAGCAAGCGTCACAATGTTCAACGCTTGCGTCAGGCCACGGGTAAACAGGCTGGAGCCGTGGGCACGCGGCAAGAAACCGATTTCACTAGAAAGCTGACGGACTTCGGTAAAGTCGCGGCCGTCCGGGCGGGCGCCGTCTTCGAGAATACCTTTGCGGACGTCTTTGTTAGCGGCGGCTGCGAAGGCGTCTTCGTACTCGCGCTTAACAGTATCGAATTCATCGCCGAGCTTGTCGGCAAAGTGCGCAAGCAGGCTCTCGCGCAGCTCGTGCATGCGCTCGTGGCGCTCCGGCAGAGGTGCGCGCAACTTGGCGCCCATTTTGCCGTCCAGGAACGCATCGACTTCCTTCTGGATGTCTTCGTTCGGGAGTGACAGCTCATATTCCTGCGGAGCGGCACCAGCCTTTTCGACCAGCTCCTGCTGCAGGGCAATAGCCGGCTGGATAGTCTCATGCGCGTAGCTGAGCGCTTCGACAACCTGTTCTTCGCTTACTTCGTTGGCACCGGCTTCTACCATCATGATGGCATCTTTGGTGCCGGCAACCACGAGGTCGAACATGCCGCTGGCCAGCTCTTTGGCGCCCATAAAGGCCTGCGGCTTGCCGTCCTTGAAGCCGACGCGAACACCGGCAACCGGGCCGTCAAACGGCGCACCGGTCAGCTGCAACGCGGCACTAACGGCGATCATGGCGATCATGTCCGGCCGGAACGTCGGGTCCATGCTCAGTACCGTAGCTACCCCCTGTACTTCGTGACGGTACCCCTTGGGCCACAAGGGACGAATCGGGCGGTCGATGAGGCGGCCGATAAGAATTGCTTCTTCGCTCGGGCGGCCTTCCCGCTTAATAAAGCGGCTGCCGCTGATCTTGCCGGCGGCGTAGAACTTCTCTTCGTAATCAATGCTCAGCGGAAAGTAGTCCATGTCGACCGGCTTATTGCTAACCATAGCCGTTCCGAGCACCACGGTGTCGCCGTAGCGGGCAACCACGCTGGCGTTGGTGCGAAAACCGACACGGTTAACCTCCAATGTCAGCGGCCGGCCGCAAAACTCAGTTTCTACGCGGACAATGTCTTTGCCTAAGGGGTTGATAGTCTGGCCCATCTATTTATAAAACCTTTCTGCGAATACAGGTAGCGAACAGGGTGCAAATATATACACCTCTTGTGCCTGGCTAAAACTAGGTGATATATCTGGTCTCTGCCCGCTAAAACAACATCGCTTGTTCGTTAATGTGCACAAGCTTGCGGCCTCGATATTTCAAGAGGCCGTTATAGTCTATGCACTAGCGGCGAATACCCAGTTTTTTGATCAAATCAAGATATGCCTGGCTGTCGTGTGCAGCAATGTACTGCAGCAAACGCTTGCGCTTGCCAACCAGCTGGAGCAAGCCACGGCGGGCGGCGTAGTCGTGCTTGTTGGCCTTGAGGTGCTCGGTGAGCTCCTTGATGCGCTCGGTCATAATACCAGCCTGCACAGCAGCGCTGCCGGTGTCGGTCTTGTGCGCCTGCAAATTCTTGACGGTCGCTTGTTTCTTCTCACTTGTAATCATCTTGGGCTATTCTAACAGATCAATTCTCATCTGACAAGGTGTTTTTTATCGGTTCACTAAACTAAAACGGAACAGCCTCCAGTAGAATAGGTTTGTACCAACAAAACTAACTACGAAAGGACTGTTCCAATGACTAGTCTAACAGAATTGCCTTCGGAGGCTGTGGCCCG
>SLLK01000006.1 GCA_007134115.1 Gammaproteobacteria bacterium
ACGCCGAGGTTGACCGCCGGGTCACTGGTGGATTGCAGGTGCGCATACCAGTCGATCTCAAACAGTGCCTGGAAATGGAAGTGCTCAATGTAGAAGGCGGCGGTGGCCGCCACATCACTGGTCATGATGACCGGGTAATAGCTGGTGATTTTCATGGTGCTTCTCCTTACGGATATATTCACATACACTGTGTATGTAGTTGACCAATAACATACAGGCTGTATGTATGCAAGAGAAGCCGGATCGCCGCTCCAACCGTGAACGCACGGAAACCACGCGTGCTGCACTGATACAGGCGGCACGGGCACTGTTTGTGGCAAAGGGTTATGCCGATACCGGCACCCCGGAAATCGTGGCTGCCGCGAAGGTGACACGCGGGGCGCTGTACCATCATTTTGCCGACAAGCAGGCATTGTTCCGCGCGGTGGTGGAGGCCGAAGCGGCGGCGGTGGCTGCCGGGATTGATCGGGCAACGCCGGCGTCCCTGTCGCCCCGGGAAGCGCTGATCCGGGGCGGCGATGCATTTCTGCAGGCCATGAGGGCGCCGGGCCGGACCCGACTGTTGCTGCTGGACGGGCCAGCCGTATTGGGGCGGGCCGAGATGGATGCCATTGACTACGCGCATGGTGGCCGCACGTTGCGCGAGGGCATTGCTGCCGCCATGGCAGCCGGCGGCAGGGAAGCGTTGCCGGTCGATGAACTCGGCGCTGTGTTATCGGCGGCGTTTGACCGGGCGGCGCTGGGGATTGCCGGTGGTGGGGATGCCGGGAATTACCGGCAAAGCCTGAAAGCGCTCATTCAGGGGCTGTTTGATTGATGGTTTCCGGAGCGTCGGGGAACGGGGTCAACGGAGGCTGCTGATGGCGGCGGACCTGATCCAGCAGGAGCTGCTATTGAGGGAACTGCGCGATTGTGCCGATCCGGCTTATCGCGAGCGTATCCGGGATCTCTATCGTATGGAGGTAGAGCATTTCCTGGGTGTGCGTACCCCCGCGATCCGCAAGTTGGCGGCGGCCTGGCACCGCCCGTTGCGCCGGGTTTCGCTTGATGCGTTATTCATGGAATGCGAGAAGCTGCTGGATAGTGGGTGGTATGAATGCCGCATTATCGCTTTTGACTGGGCTTTTCGGCGCCGGCAGCAGTTGTTGCCGGGGCATCTGGACATCTTCGAGCGCTGGCTCATGCGTTACGTTGATGACTGGATAGACTGCGATGACTTGTGCACCCATGGTCTGGGCTACCTGTTGCTGGAGTACGAAGCTTGCCGCAACCGTCCGTTGAAATGGACGGGCAGTCACAGGCGCTGGGCACGACGCGCCGCTGCGGTCAGCCTGATCTACGGTCTGCGTCGGGGCAAATTGTTCGAAGAAGCGTGCGAAGTAGCCAGACACCTGCTCGGTGATGACGACCCCCTGGTGCAAAAAGGCGCCGGCTGGATGCTCAAGGAGGCCAGCAGGCACTTCCCGTCAGAAGTGCTGGTATTCGTGCTGGACCATCGAGACCGCATGCCGCGGACAATGCTGCGTTACGCAATAGAGAAATTGCCGGAATCACAGCGAAAAAGGGTATTGGCGTAATGCGGATCGCCGTGTTGATTCATCAGCGCCCTGCCCCTCCGGATTTCGCATTTGAGCTTCGTGCTTTGCGAGCTTTTCGGCTTTGGGTGAGGGTGCTCCCCTGTTGGGGTGAGTTTTCAGTGGTTCAGTTTCAGGTTTTCAGAAGACGCGTCTGCGGCGCTGTCGCGCCGCAGACGCCGTCTTGAGACCCTTCGCTCGGGAGCGAGACCGCACCCCGAAGGGCTGCATCTTTTACTTCCTCCGGCCAATGATCAGCAGGTACTCGCGACGGATATGGAGCCCGGCTTCCGTGGCGTATTGGCCGTGGTAGTCATCGATGTCCTGCCGGAACGCGGCCTGCTCGCCGGGGGACAGGCTGTCCATCACCTGACGGATGGGGCCGAAACCGCGGGCGTACCAGTGCCAGGCGTCTTCCACGCTGTCGAAATAGTGGTTGTTGATCCCCGGCTCGAACCACAACTCGAAGTCCTCGCCTAACAGGGCCCTGGCATGATCGGGGTCGCCCCAGGCGAGTGGCGAGGGTTCCGGGGCCGGCTCGCCGCTGTGCTGGCCGATTACGCCGAAAAAATCCTGGACCGCGCCGCCGGGCGCCCATACTGCCAGCGACAGGCGACCGCCCCGCCGGCAGACCCGGGCCAGTTCCCTGGCCGTCTGCTGCTGGTCTGCGGCAAACATGACCCCGAAGGTAGAAATCACCCCGTCGAAACTGCCATCCGCGAACGGGAGCTGCTCGGCATCCGCCTGCTCAAAGCGGATCGACGGCTGCAAGTGCGCCGACAATTGCCGGGCCGCATCGAGCAGCCCAGGGGCAATATCCACTGCGGTCACATGCGCCCCGGCGCGGGCCACATTGCGTGCGCTCCAGCCTGTGCCCGTAGCCACATCCAGGATGTGTTGCCCGGGTTGCGGATTGAGCCGTTGCGCCGCATGGGCCAGGGCATCCGACACACCGAAGCTGATGTCGTCATAGTGCTGCCCGCCAAGACTCCAGGTCCGGGCGGCATCTTCGTGGTGAGGCTGCACCGCAGCGCCGCCATGTCCGCTTGTTGAATGCATCTCCTTCATCGCTGCCTCCCCGTCATTGTCTCGGGTGAAATCGCGCTGGCTCGAACCAGCCAGTTCAAATGCGGAACCGGCCACTAGACCGATAATCATATTATATAGACCGATCGTCATATTCTGTCAACGATGGTAAAAACTCGTCTATGGGAAACAACACAAAAAGCCGGATGATTGAGACAACGCTGCGGCTGATCCAGGCCCGCGGGCTGCATGGCGTGAGCCTCAACGACATCCTGAGTGAGAGCGGCGCGCCGCGGGGGTCGCTGTATTTCCACTTCCCCGGCGGCAAGGAAGCGCTGGTTCTCAAAGCGATGCAAAGCGGGATTGAGACTGCGTCGCAGGCGCTGCGGGAGAGTCTGGCAGGCGCCGCCGACCCGGCGGAGGGGGTGCGCGCGTTCTTCCGCGCGGCCGCTGCGGAGATGACGGATGCCGAATATACCTTTGGCTGCCCGGTTGCCCCCATCATCCTTGATGCGCCGGAGGTTTCCACTGAACTGGCCGCCGCCTGTCGCGCCGGGCTGGAGGAATGGACACGCATGTACCGCGATGCCCTGGAGGCGGCCGGTATCACACCGGCACGAGCCGCGCGGCTGGCGCGGGTGATCGTGGCCAGCCTGGAAGGCGCACTGATCATGGCGCGCAGCCAGCGAAGCAGTGCAATCATCACCGAGGTTGGCGACGAAGTGGCGGCGTTGATTTCCGCGGGCCGGAGCACAGAGCAGACACTGAACAAGTAAGGTCACTTGACGGGCCGGTTTGCCCGGGGCCCTGACGATGGGGACACGCCCCTTCGGACGCCCCGGTTCTCCTGCGCGGCATATTTTCAGGCATCATGAGGAACATCGGCTCATCAGGGCTCCGACAGGTCTATGCGAAAACCCGGCATCAGTAGAGTGGCTTTGGTCGCCGGCGGCATCGGCGCGGCGCTGTTCGCCGGCGCCGTGCACGGCGGGCCACCGGAGTTTGAGGACTGCCGGCTGCACGCACCCGGCGGCGGCGCGGCGCAGGCGGCCCGCTGCACGCGGATCGCGGTGCCGGAAGACCATGGCCACCCCGAAGGACGTCACATCGAGTTGCATGTGGCGGTGGTGCCGTCACGCGCCAGCCAGCCGGCGGCGGATCCCGTGGTGTTGTTGAGCGGCGGACCGGGGCAGGCAGCCAGCGAGAGCTACGTGGAGATGCACCGGCTGTTCCACGGCATTCGCGGGGAGCGGGAGGTGTTGCTGATTGACCAGCGCGGCACCGGGCGCTCTTCACCACTGCAATGCCCGGGCGTGGAGGAAAGCCTTGAGGCGCCGGCGCTCACCGAAGATGCGGCGAGCATCGCCGGGCGCGTGCGCCGTTGTCGCGACGAAATCGACGCGGACCTGCGCCACTATGGCAGCGACGCCGCAGTGGCGGACCTGGAATGGGTGCGCGAGGCGCTGGATTTCGAACAGCTCAACCTGTACGGCTTTTCCTATGGTTCGCGTCCGGCCCAGCTTTACGCCGCCCGCCATCCGCAACGCACCCGCAGCGTAGTGATGGACGGCGTGCTGCCGCTCACAGTGCCGCTGGGCGAGACCATAGACGCGACCGCTTCGGGCGTGGTCGAGGACGAGTTGGCGGGCTGCACTGAGGATGCCGAGTGTGCGGCGGCCTTGCCCGGCCTGCACAGCGCTTATACGCAGCTGCTCGGGGAACTGGCCGAACGCCCGCGGCAGGTGGCATTCGAGCACCCGCGCGACGGATCGCCCGAGCAAGCCACGGTGAATGCCGACGAGCTGCAACGCATGTTGCGCCTGTTGGCCTATCAGCCCGAAACCCGGGTGATGATTCCGTTGTTGTTGCACCGGGCCAGCGAGGGCGCGCTGCATCGCCTGGTGGCGCTGGCCCGTGATTTTGATTATGGGCTGGATCAGCGCATTCACTGGATGCAACATCTGGCGGTGATCTGCCGCGAAGACCAGCCCCATATCTCACCCCGGGTGCGCGAGGCATCGCGTGAGCTGCAGTTGCTGGGCGCGGCCTGCCGCGAGTGGCCCGGGGGCGCCCGCGAGCGGTTTGCGGAAACGTTACCTGACACGGTGCCGATGTTGTTGTTGTCCGGCGAGAAGGATCCGGTCACCCCGCATGCCCCGGTGGCGGAGATGGCCGAAGGCTACCCGCTGGTACGCGCCGTGGAGGCGCCGGGCCAGGGACATATCGTGAGCATGCGCGGCTGTCTGCCCGAAAAGATTGCCGGTTTCTTCCGCCAACCCGAACCCCGGGCGCACGATCTGGAGTGCGTGGCGCGCTTGTCCGCGCCGGGCCGGATGCTCAACCTCAACGGGCCCACGCCGTGATTGAGGTGTCACACGCGAGCAAGGCCTTCGGCGAGATCACGGCGCTGAGTGATGCCTCATTTTCTGCCCAAAGCGGGCGCATCACCGGACTGCTGGGCGGCAACGGCGCCGGCAAGACCACCCTGATGCGCCTGATAACCACCCTGTTGCTGCCCGATCGCGGACAGGTGCGCGTGGACGGGCTTGATGTGACCACCGAAGCGCTTGCGGTGCGCCGGCGGCTGGGCGTGCTGCCCCACAGCACCGCACTTTACCCGCGTTTGACCGGCTACGAGAACATTGCCTACTTCGCGCGTCTGAACGGGCTGGGCGGCGCCGCGCTGGAAGCCCGCATCGCTTCACTGAGCGAGCGGCTGGGGCTGGCCCCGTTCATCGAGCGACGCGCCAAAGGTTACTCACACGGGCAGAGAACCCGGGTGGCGCTGGCCCGCGCGCTGGTGCACGACCCGCAGTATCTGATCCTGGATGAACCCTCGAGTGGTCTGGATGTGGGTGCGGCCCGGGCGCTGCGCACCACCTTGCGCGAGCTGCGTGACGAAGGCCGGTGCATTGTGCTGTCCAGCCATCTGATGCACGAGGTGGCACACCTGTGCGATGAGGTGGTGATGCTGGCCGCCGGCCGGGTGGTGGCCAGCGGCCCGCTGCCGGAGCTGGTGCGCCGCAGCGGCGCGGCGGACGCCGAGGAAGCCTTTGTACGATTGACGGAGAATGCCGAATGAAGGGGGTGGCGCAGGCGGCGCCGCGGCCACAGCGGCGGGCGCAGCCGAATGTGGGGTGGCAGGCATGATGCAGCGCTTGCTCACCGTGCTCAACAAGGAGATCGTCGACAACATACGCGACCGGCGGGCGTTGTTCACGGCCTTGCTGCTCGGTCCGCTGCTCGCCCCCGCCATGCTCGGCGCGGTGATTGTATTCTTCAGCGTGCAGGTGGCACCGGCTGAACGCGAGCACGCCACCATGCCGGTACTGGGCTCAGCGCATGCGCCGGATCTGATGCGGTTTCTGGAAGGCCATGGTGTGATGGCCGAGGAACTGGACGGAAGCGCAGCGCGGGACCCGGAAGCCGCGGTGCGCAGCGGTGAGATCGATTATGCGGTGCTGGTGCCCGAGGATTTTGGCGAGCGGCTGGCCGACGGACGCACGGTCACGGTTCGCGTGCTCAGTGATGGTTCACGGACCCGCCTGCAAATGGAACAGCAACGCACCACGCGGTTGATCGAGGGCTGGAGTGAACGCCTGGCCGCACAACGGCTGATGGCGCGCGGGTTGTCCGCCGAGCTGCGCCGGCCGCTGGCCGTGGAGCGGGAAGATGTTTCCACCGCGCGTCAACGGGGGGCGATGCTGCTGGCCATCCTGCCCTACGCACTGGTCTTCGGCATGTTCATGGGTGGTTTTTATCTCGCCATTGACGTGACCGCCGGCGAGCGTGAGCGGGGCACGCTGGAGGCGCTGCTCACCGCGCCGTTGTCGCGGGCCGAACTGGTGCTGGGTAAATGGCTGGCGGTGGCGGCATTCTGCGCCTTCGCCCTGTGCCTGGCGATCAGTGTGTTCGCCGTGGGGCTGCCGCATCTGCCCTGGGCGGGGATGGGGCTGAGCCCGCAGTTCGGCGCGCGGGAAGCGGGCATCGCGCTGGTCAACTATCTGCCGCTGGCGCTGCTTGCGGCGGCGCTGCTGACACTGGTGGCCTCGTTCACCACCAGCTTCAAGGAGGCGCAGTCCTGGTTGTCGGTACTGGCGATGGCGCCGCTGGCGCCCCTGATCATGCATTTTATCGAGCCCATCGAGGCGTCCCTGCCAGTCATGCTGGTGCCGGTAGCGGCCCAGCAGGTGCTGGTGCTGGACCTGCTGCGCGGCGATGCGATCAGCGGCTGGCACATGGCCACCGCGATGGGTGCGGTGGTGCTGTGGACGGCGCTGGCTCTCGCCCTGGCGATTCGCTTGTACCGGCGTGAACGCATCCTCGGCGCCGGTTAATCCGCATGTGCGCAATCGGGGTTAATGCGCTGGAGCGCGTTGTGCCGATGGGCCATACTGCGCGAGCATCCCGGTTTTGCGGCACAACCGGTGCGGCAAGCATTCCTGGGGAGAGGGCGCCATGAGCCCGTTCAGTATGGACCATCAACGGCGTCAGGTGCTGATCACCCTGATGATCCTCGCCGCGCTGGGCTGTGTGGTATTTGCCATGGTCAATGTGGAACGCGGCGCGATCCATCTGAGCATTCTGCAGATCCTGTTTGTGTTCTACACCCTGGCGCTGTTGCCGGTGGTGTGGCGCAGCCGCGATGTGCGCAAATGGGCCCTGATTTATCTGCTCCCGTTATTCAGCCTGATTATTGTCGCACTGGCCACCCCGCAGGTTCATACCACCGTGTTTGTGTGGTTACTGCTCATACCCGTCACCGCGCTTTTCCTTTTGGGGCGGCGATTGGGGCTCGGCGTTTCGCTGGCCTTCCTTTCGGTGGCACTGATCCTGGTGTTCAACCGCTTTGTGTTCCAGGGGCCCAGCGAAGACTGGTTGGCCAGCCTGAACCTTTTGATTTGCGGCGCCGTGGTGCTGGTGGTGTCGTATGTCTACGAGCGCGGGCGCGAGCAAACCGAGGAGGAATTGCGCCGGCTCGCCGCCACCGATCCACTCACCGGCATCCCCAACCGGGTTGGCCTGGCACAGGCTTTCACCAATCTGGCGCGCGATGCGCGGCACGATGGGTCGGCACTGAGCATATTGATGCTGGACCTGGACTACTTCAAGCAAGTGAACGACCGCTTCGGCCACGAGGCCGGCGATGATGTACTGATCCGTCTGGCGGGCGTGATCCGGCGACAATTGCGCACCGCAGATTTCTTCTGTCGCCTGGGCGGCGAAGAGTTTCTGGTGGTGCTGCCGCACGCCGATGCAGACAGTGCCGCGCAGGTGGCAGAGCAATTACGCCAGCTGGTCGCCAACACAGCCGTGGCCGTGGGCGAGCAGCAAACAACATTAACGGTGAGCATCGGGGTGGCCGAACTCGGCCGTGACGGCAAGGATCTGGGCGAATTATTGCGCGTGGCCGACAGGCGCCTGTACACAAGCAAGGCCCATGGCCGCAACCGGGTGACCAGCGCCGACGACAGCCGGCAAACTTTCACGCCAGCCTAGACAGCCATTGCCAACAAGGCGGGCGCAGCTCTCATCACCCGGTCGCGGCCTGCCTGTTTGGCCTGGTACATGGCTGCGTCCGCAGTGTTGTGGAGAACGCCACCGGTGAGGCCGGGGTCACGCCAGGGGCGGCAGCCCGCAACGCCGGCAGAAGCGCGCACCTGAATCATTTCGCCCTGATGCGCCAGCTCGCGAGAGGCAATGGCAGCGCGCACGCGTTCGGCGATCTGCACGGCCTCATCCTCTTCGCACGCGGGAAGAATCACGGCGAACTCCTCGCCGCCCACCCGCGCCACCACATCACCGGGCCGGGCGCTGGCGGCAATTGCCGTGGCCACCATCTGCAGTACGCGGTCGCCGGCAGCATGGCCCCAGGTATCGTTGACGCGCTTGAAATGGTCGATATCCAGCTGCACCACGGCCAGCGGCTTCCGGTTACGCCGGCTGATGGCCAGTTCCTCGTCGAGGCGTTCGTCAAAATAGCGGCGGTTGTAGATGCCGGTCAACGCATCGCGATTGACGTTGCGACGCAGGGTCGCTTCGATCCATCCCAGGTACCAGCCAAAGGCGGCAAAGACGATCACGGTACCCAGTCCCATGTAGGCGTAGAGCAGCGGGTCGGGGTTGGCCGGTGGACCGCCCAGCCAGGCACGGCCGGTATCGATGACAAACCAGCCTGCAGGCGCGCCGAGGGCAAGTACGGTGGCCTGGAGTGCTCGCAACATTGCACGGGAAGGCACGGCCTTTACTCCGTTGCACAGGGGGACGCAATTCAACCATGAATGGCCGGGGGCGACTGTGACCTGGGTCACGTTCAGGCAGGGTGAGCCGCTATGCAGGCAAGGACACCGGGCTCGGGCTACTTGCCGATGCAGAAACTGCTGAAGATGTGGCCGAGCAAGTCGTCGCTGGTGACCTCGCCGGTGATCTCGCCAAGGGCATCCTGGGCCTGACGCAGTTCTTCGGCCAACAGTTCGCCGGCGCGGTGTGCCTCGAGCTGCTGTCGGCCGGTACTGACATGCGCGCGGGAACGGGCCAGTGCATCGAGGTGCCGGCGGCGGGCGGAGAAGGCGCCGGCGGCGGGCGCGTAGCCGACGCACGACTTGAGGTGTTCGCGCAGTGCGTCCAGACCGCTGCCGGTGGTGGCCGAAAGAAAGACGTGCCAGTTGCCTTCAAGCTCGGCGGCGCCGGGCTCCCGGCCGCTGAGGTCAATCTTGTTGTGAATCACGCTGACGGGCAGGTTGTCGGGCAACTGCGGGCGCAGCTGCGGTTCGAGTTCGGCCGCCTCGGCGTCCTCAACGACCAGTAAAATACGATCGGCGCGGCCCATTTCATCGTGCGCACGGCGGATGCCCTCGCGCTCGACGCGGTCGGGGCTGGCCCGGAGGCCGGCCGTATCGATCACATGCAGCGGCATGCCGTCGATGAGAATCTGTTCGCGCAACACATCGCGCGTGGTGCCGGGGATCTCGGTGACGATGGCGGCCTCATACCCGGCGAGCCGGTTGAGCAGGCTGGATTTACCGGCGTTGGGGGGACCGGCAATCACCACCGTCATGCCGTCGCGCAGGCGTTGGCCCTGTTGCGCGTCAGCCGCAAGCTGGGCATACGCTGTTTCAATGTCGCCAAGGCGGCGCTGCACTTCGTCGCTACTGAGAAAATCGATTTCCTCGTCCGGGAAATCCATCGCCGCCTCGACATACACGCGCAATTCGGTGAGTTGTGTGGTGAGCTGGTGCACCCGCTGTGAGAATTCCCCGCGCAGGGACTGCAAGGCAGCGCGCGCGCCCTGCTCCGAGCCACTCTGGATCAGATCGGCAATGGCCTCGGCCTGGGCCAGATCGAGGCGGTCATTGAGGAAGGCCTGTTCGGAGAATTCACCCGGGCGCGCCACCCGCGCGCCGAGTTCGAGTACCCGGGCGAGCAGCAGGTCCATGACCACCGGCCCGCCGTGGCCCTGCAATTCGAGCACGTGCTCGCCGGTAAACGAGGCCGGGGCCGGGAAGTAGAGGCCGATGCCTTCATCAAGAGTAGCGCCGGTGGCGTCGATGAAGCGGCACAGTTCAGCGTGACGCGGGGCCGGCTGGCGGCCCAGCACCGCGCGGGCGATGGCCGGCACCGCCGGGCCGGAAACACGCACGATGCCAATACCGCCATGGCCGGGCGGCGTGGCAATGGCGGCAATGGTGTCACTGCTCATGGTATGGGGCCGCCTCGCCGGCGATCCGGGCGCCGCGCTCAGGCGCCGCCTTTGGCAGCCTTTTCGGCGTCATGACGACGATTGACGTAGTGCTGCTGGGCCATGCTCAGGATGTTGTTGACGAACCAGTACAACACCAGGCCGGCCGGGAAGAACATGAAGAAGATGGTCAAACCCAGCGGCATGAACATCAGAATGCGCTGCTGGATGGGATCCATGGCCATCGCTGCCTGACTCATCTTCTGCTGCACAAACATGCTGATGCCGAAGAGCACCGGCAGCACGTAGTACGGATCGGGCGAAGACAGGTCCTGTATCCAAAGAATCCAGGGCGCATGGCGGAATTCCACGCTCTCGATCAGCACCCAGTACAGGGCGATGAACACCGGCAACTGCACCAGGATGGGCAGGCAACCACCCAGCGGATTGAATTTCTCCTTGCGATACAGATCCATCATGGCTTCGTTGAGCTTTTGGCGATCATCGCCGAAGCGCTCTTTCAAGGCCTTGATGCGCGGCGCGAACTCGCGCATTTTCGCCATGGAGCGGAACTGGGTGTCTGACAGCTTGTAGAAGATCAGCTTGATCAACAGGGTCAGCAGCACAATGGACCAGCCCCAGTTACCCACCACGCTGTAGATCCACTGCATCACGATGTAGACAGGCTTGGCGAGGATGGTCAGCATGCCGTAGTCCACGGTGCGATCCAGGCGCGGGGCCAGCTCGGCGAGGCGGTCCTGTTTCTGTGGGCCCAGGAACAGGCTGCTGGAGAGCACATCGCTGGCGCCGGGGTCGATGCTGATCAGGCTGCCGCGCGCGCCGACAATATGCCGGTCGCTGTCGACCAGCCGGCTGTACAGAAGGTTGTTGTCCTGCTCCGGCGGCAACACGGCACCGGTAAAGTAGTGCTCGATCATTGCCACCCAGCCACCGGGTCCTTCACGGCTCAACGGTTCGTCGCGCAGATCCGAATAGCTGAGCTTTTCGTACGATCCGTCATACACGGCAGCGCCACGGAAGGTACGGATAAACATGTTGTCGCGCTGCACTTCCACCTCACGGCGGGTGAGCTGGGTGTACTTCGTACCGCGCCAGGGCTGTGCCGACGTATTCTCGACGCGATGCGCTATATCAATCAGGTAATCGTCACGGTGGAAAGTGTAGGTCTTGGTCACGCGCAGACCGTCGGGGTGTTCCCACACCAGCGGGACCTGCAGGGTCTGCTCATCGTCGCCGAGGTGATACTCATTGCGTTCGGCGCGCCACTGGTCACGGTGTGTGGGCGCCGGCGCATCGCGCGAAATCAGGCCGCTCTGTGCCACATACAGGTCTTCGTGTTGATCACTGAGCAGACGATGAGGGTCATCCGGCTGATCAATCTCTACCGGGTACTGCAGGAGGTACACCGTCCGTATATCACCACCGGCGGTATCGATTTCCACGCGCAGGGTATCGGTGTGCACAACCACGCGCTGATCACGGGGCATGGCATCCCGCGTGGCAGGCGGGGCATCAGCCGCGGGTGCGCCATCCTCGGCGGCGGGTGCGTCAGGGAGATCGTCCGCCGGCTCGGCAGCAGGCGGCATATCGTCGGCCTCCGGAACGTCCGGCGAGGCTTCCTGTTCACTGACGGTCGTGGGTTCAGGTGCGCCGTCACGCCGATAATCTTCCATCCAGGCCTGCCAGATGAGAAAGACTACCAGCACCAGGGCGGCGAACAGGAAAAAACGCAGATTATCCATGACGGCAACTCTTGTCGGGCGCGGGGACAGGATCATGCCCGCCGGGATGTCCTGGGTGGCAGCGCACAATGCGCCGGAGGCTCAGCCGCAGGCCGCGGCCCGGACCGTGTTCCCTGATCGCCTGCAGAGCGTATTCGGAGCAGGAAGGGTAGAAGCGGCAACGCGGTCCCAGCAGCGGGCTGATGGTCCACCGGTAAACGTTGATCAGCATGATCAGGATTTTTGCCATCGCCTGCCAAGCCTGTGCCAATGTTGTTCCAGACTGCGCCGTAACTCGGCGTTGCTTCTGAGGGCCAAGCCCGGCCGCCCCGTGACGACTACGTCCACCGCCGGCAACTCATGCTGGTGTTGGCGAAAACTTTCGCGGATCACGCGGCGCACACGATTGCGTTGCACCGCGTTGCCTGCATGCTTGATAGACACCGCCATGCCGAGGCGGGCACAGGACAACTCGTTGGAGCGCGCCAGTACGACCAGGCAGTCATCACCGGCACGCACGGGCCGCTGGAAAACGCGGCTGAACTCACGGGACTTGCGCAACCTGACCCGGGGCGGAAAGGTCGACGCGCACAAATCCGGCCGGCCCTTTAAGGCGTGAGGCGCTGGCGTCCGCGGGCGCGCCGCGCGTTAATCACCTTGCGCCCGCCCTTGGTCGCCATGCGCGCGCGGAAGCCGTGCGTGCGGGCACGCTTGAGTCTGCTGGGCTGAAACGTTCTTTTCATGATGTCCTGTCCGTATAGCAGCAAGGCTTTCAGAAGCCCTGAACGCCCGGACGGACCGGGCGCAAAGAGCGCGAAAGAGTACTTATAAAGGGGTGTGGGTGTCAACCACGCATGCGGCTCGCAAGGCTGTGGATAACCATGGCCGGGAAGTATAGACTGGCCCACTGACGAGCAGGTTCGCCTGTGCACACGCAAATCTCGACAACTGCCGGTCGCCAACGAATAACACGCCATCATGTATGCGGCGGGTCGCAACGGCATCAGCTGGCGAGCGGTTTCTGGTTACAGCTTCACCGGATCAGGTCATGGGCAATATCAATAGCGAACCTCTTTGGCACCAGTGCCTCCGGTATCTGGAGGGGCAGATGCCGGAGCAGCAACTCAATACCTGGATTCGGCCCTTGCAGGCAGTAGAAGACAGGGATTGCCTGCGACTGCTGGCGCCCAACCGGTTTGTACAGGACTGGGTGGAGCGCAACTTTCTCGGCCCCATAGAGAATGTAGTGGCGGAAATCGGGGGCGATGACGCACCCAGGGTGAGCCTCGAAGTCGGCGCGACGGAAGCCAGCCCACGCAGCGAAAACAAGCAGGCCGGGAGCGACTCCACGCGCGAGCAGCCGGTTGACCAGGCGCCGGAGCACAAGGTGTTGCGCGGTAGCCGACTCAACCGGAAATTCACCTTTGCCAATTTCGTCGAAGGTAAATCCAATCAGCTTGCAACGGCAGCAGCACGGCAGGTGTCGGAGAATCCGGGCGAAGCGTACAACCCTTTATTCATCTACGGCGGCGTGGGTCTGGGCAAGACCCACTTGATGCACAGTGTGGGCAACGAGCTGCTGCGCAAGCGCGGGGTGCGGGTGGTGTATCTGCATTCTGAAGGGTTCGTCGCTGACATGGTCAAGGCGTTGCAGCACAATACGATCAATGAATTCAAGCGCTTCTATCGTACAGTCGACGCGCTGCTCATCGATGACATACAGTTTTTTGCCGGCAAGGAACGCTCTCAAGAGGAATTCTTCCATACTTTCAATGCTTTACTGGAAGGGCAGAAGCAGGTGATCCTGACCTGCGACCGTTACCCGCGTGAGGTGGACGGCCTGGAAGAACGGCTTAAATCACGTTTCGGCTGGGGCCTGACGGTAGCGATCGAACCCCCGGAACTGGAAACCCGCGTCGCCATATTGATGAAAAAGGCAGAGCAGGCCGGCATTGTGTTGCCTGACGAGGTGGCCTTTTTTATGGCCAAGCGTATACGGTCGAATGTGCGGGAACTGGAAGGCGCCTTGCGGCGCGTCATGGCCAATGCGCATTTCACTGGCCAGGAGATCACGCTGAATTTTGCCAAGGAGGCTTTGCGTGATTTGCTCGCGCTGCAGGACAAGCTGGTCACCATTGATAATATCCAGAAGACAGTAAGCGAGTATTTCAAGATTCGAGTCGCCGAGTTGCTTTCCAGCCGGCGCAGCCGATCTGTGGCCAGGCCGCGTCAGGTCGCGATGGCGCTGGCCAAGGAGCTGACGACCCACAGCCTGCCTGAAATCGGTGATGCCTTTGGAGGGCGTGATCACACAACCGTGTTGCACGCCTGTCGCAAAGTACGTGAGCTGCGCGAGACGGACTCGCGGGTCGAGGAGGATTACCTCAATCTGATCCGGACACTGACCAGCTGATATCTTGTGGATATCATGGGGACAGTTGGAGAACGTGGAAACCATCCACATTCACTCACTGCTTATCCACAGGCGCAGCACAGGGTTTGGAAACGCTTAGCGTGATGATGGCCGCCGGCTACGGGGCTTATCCACCGAAAAGTACGTTGCTAATAGTAATATCAAGAGTAAGTAAAGACATTTAATACTACAGGGATTGAGCAAGATGAAACTGAACCTGTCGCGCGAATTATTGCTGGGCCCGTTACAGAGCGTAGTGGGTGTCGTGGAAAGACGGCAGACCATGCCGATTCTTGCCAACGTGATGTTCAGCGTCAAAGAAGGTCGGCTGTCGGTCACGGCGACTGATCTGGAAGTGGAACTGCTGGCGCATACTCCGGTACCGGAGAGCAGTGAGGGAGAGATCACGCTGCCGGCGCGCAAGCTTCTGGATATCATCCGCTCATTGCCGGACGAGTCGAACGTTGCCATTGAAGTGGTAGACGGCAAGGCACAGATCAGTTCTGGACGCAGTCGATTCGCATTGGCGACACTGCCGGCCACAGAGTTCCCGGCGGTGGAAAGCGGCAATGCCCTGGTGTCTTTCACCATCTCGCAGCGGGATCTGCGTCACTTGCTGGAGCAGACCCATTTTGCCATGGCCCAGCAGGATGTGCGTTATTACCTTAACGGCTTGTTGCTTGAGTTCCGCGAGGACATTTTGCGTGGGGTGGCCACTGACGGTCATCGGTTGTCTTTGTGTGATGTGCCCGCAGCGATCGGTGCAGCGGAGATGAACCAGGTCATCGTTCCGCGCAAGGGCGTGATGGAGCTGCAGCGGTTGCTCGAGGACACAGACGCGCAGGTGAAGGTGGAAGTCAGTAATAACCACGTGCGCATCAGTTTTGATGAACTGCGGTTTACCTCCAAACTGGTGGATGGTCGATTCCCGGATTACGAACGCGTGATTCCGAAGGGTGGACAGAATGTGATGCAGGTAGGGCGCAAGGACCTCCGGCAATCGCTCGGACGTGCGGCGATACTTTCCAACGAAAAATACCGCGGTGTGCGACTGACCCTGAGTGCGGGCAAGTTGTCGCTGCAGGCGCAGAATCCGGAACAGGAAAGCGCGGAAGAAGATGTAGAAGTGAGTTACGACGGGGATGAGATTGAGATCGGTTTCAATGTGGGCTACCTTCTCGACCCGCTGGCCGCGCTGGATTCTGACGAGATCGAAATGACACTGATCGATGGCAATAGCAGTTGTGTGATCAGCAGTCCCGGTGAAACACTGAACGCACACATTGTGATGCCAATGCGGCTGTGATTTGCACTGGCCGCGTGTTGGAGAAAAACGCCCTGTCCAGGGTTTTTGAGCACCGGGTCTGTGCGCGCTGATGCTGGGCAGTCTGGATATTCGCGATTTCCGGTGTCTGCAAAGCGTGCGCATGCAGTGTGACCCGGCAATCAACATCATCTACGGCGCTAACGGCGCCGGCAAGACCAGCCTGCTCGAGGCCATTTATTTTCTGGGTCGCGGGCGTTCTTTCCGCAGCTTTAAACGTGAGCCGCTGATCCGCCAGGGAGCGGAGCGGTTTACTGTGTTCGGTCGCACGATCGCCCCGGAGCATGGCGAGCAGGCCATCGGGGTGGGTTTTGGTAGTGATGGATTCCGTGGCCGGATCAATGGCGTTGACCTCAGGGCCTTGTCTGATTTGCCGGCCGCTTTGCCTGTACAGGTCATTGACCCGCATGTTCACCGACTGGTGGAAGGGGGGCCGGCCGACCGGCGGCAGTTTATGGATTGGGGTTTGTTCCACGTGGAACATGGTTTTCTGGAGACGTGGGGGCGATTCAGTCAATCATTAAAGCAACGTAACGCGGGGTTGCGTGAAGGTTGGCCTGACGCCTCACTGATTCCCTGGGAATCGCAGGTCGCGGAAACGGGCGAGGCATTGGGACGCTACCGACAGGCTTACATCGAGAAACTGGACCCTCTGTTTACGGACGTGGTGAACTCAGTACTGGAGTTCAAGGGGGTGACCCTGGGTTACCAGCAGGGTTGGAGCGCGGACCATAGCTTGCATGAGGCTTTGGCACGGGCGCGTGAAACCGACCGGCTGCGCGGCGTCACATCCAAAGGGCCGCATCGCTCGGATATGCAGATACGCCTTGATGGTGAACCGGCTCAGGCGGTGGTTTCGCGAGGCCAGGAGAAGGTGATCGGGGCCTGCCTGGTGGTGGCCCAGATGATGTTGCACACGCGTCAGGCACGCGGTGAAGGGGTGCTGTTGATTGATGATGTAGCGTCTGAACTGGACCGGGATCACCTGGGCCGTCTGCTCGGAATGGTGCGGGATTTGCCGGTACAGAAGTTTGTCTCTGTGATTTCCGTAGACGCGCTCACGTCCGGCGACTGGGCGTCCGGGAAAATGTTCCACGTGGAACAGGGAAAGGTCACAGAGGTGGTACAATGATCCGGTCATTTTGAGCCAAGAAGGCTGTAGTCATGAGCGCGTCCAAACCTGATACTTACACTTCCTCCAATATCAAGGTGCTCAAGGGGCTGGATGCTGTGCGCAAGCGCCCCGGGATGTACATCGGCGACACCGACGATGGCACGGGCTTGCATCATATGGTGTTCGAGGTGGTCGATAATTCCATCGATGAGGCCCTCGCCGGCCATTGCTCCGAGATCCAGGTGATATTGCATACCGATGGTGCCGTGACCGTATCGGATAACGGGCGCGGTATCCCGGTGGATATGCACAAGGAAGAAGGCAAGTCAGCCGCTGAAGTCATCATGACTGTGTTGCATGCGGGCGGTAAGTTTGACGACAACTCCTACAAGGTCTCCGGCGGTTTGCATGGCGTAGGTATTTCGGTGGTCAACGCGCTGTCCGAAGAGCTTGAGTTGACCATCTACCGCGAAGGAAAAATCCATCACCAGGTGTATGAGATGGGGGTACCCAGGACCCCGCTGAAGGTGGTCGGGGATACCGAGCTGGGTGGCACCACCCTGCGCTTTAAGCCGAGTAGTGATGTGTTCGGAGATACCGAGTATCACTTCGATATCCTGGCCCGTCGGTTGCGTGAACTGTCCTTTCTCAACTCCGGTGTACGCATTGTATTGACGGATGAGCGCGAGGATCGTGAGCGCATATTTGAATACAAGGGGGGCATTCGGGCTTTCGTTGAGCATCTGAATGACAAGAAGACGCCGTTACATCCCAATGTATTTCACTTCGAGATCGAGCGTGAAGATATCGTGGTGGAAATCGCAATGCAGTGGAACGACTCCTATCAGGAAAGCGTGTTCTGCTTTACCAACAATATTCCCCAGCGCGACGGCGGCACGCACATGGCGGGTTTCCGCTCCGGTCTGACGCGTACGCTGAAGAGTTACATCGATGAAGCGGGTCTGGGACGCAAGGAAAAGGTTGCCGCGGTCGGTGATGATGCGCGTGAAGGTTTGACCGCGGTGCTGTCGGTGAAGGTGCCCGATCCCAAGTTCTCCTCGCAAACCAAGGACAAGCTGGTCTCGTCGGAGGTCAAGGGTGTTGTTGAATCCGCACTGTCAGACAAGCTTCAGGAGTTCCTGCTGGAAAACCCCACCGATGCAAAGTTGATCGGCAGCAAGATCATCGAGGCGGCGCGGGCGCGTGAAGCGGCCCGTCGTGCACGGGAAATGACGCGTCGCAAGGGCGCTCTGGACCTGGGTGGTTTGCCGGGCAAGCTGGCCGATTGCCAGGAAAAGGATCCGGCGCTGTCGGAGATTTTCATTGTTGAGGGTGATTCCGCCGGCGGTTCTGCCAAGCAGGCGCGTGACCGTCGGACCCAGGCGGTGCTGCCGCTCAAGGGCAAGATTTTGAACGTGGAGAAGGCCCGCTTCGACAAGATGCTGGCGTCATCGGAAGTGGCTACGTTGATCACCGCCCTGGGTTGCGGTGTAGGCCGCGATGATTTCGATCCGGACAAGCTTCGTTATCACCGCATCATCATCATGACCGACGCTGATGTGGATGGCTCACATATTCGTACGCTGCTGCTGACATTCCTTTACCGCCAGATGTTCACACTGGTGGAGCGTGGCCACGTCTATATTGCCCAGCCGCCGTTGTACAAGGTGAAAAAGGGCAAGCAGGAGTACTACGTCAAGGATGATGCGGAAATGGATGGCTGGTTGCTCAACAGCGCCCTGGAAGGCGCTGAGCTGCATGTGGCCGAAGGCGCCCCGCCAGTGCGCGGTGAATCCCTGGAGGCGCTGGCGCGCAAGTATCAGCAGGTGGTCGCTACGATCCACCGGCTGGCGCGCCGCTATGACGAGAATGTACTCGACAAGCTGATCTACATGCCGGAGGTGAATGACGATCTGCTGGCCGACGGCGCTAAACGGGCGGCATGGGCCGAGGAACTGGTGGGCCGCCTGAATGCAGGCACCGAAGGCAGTGCGCGTTATACCCTGGCGCGCGCGGAGGCGGACGGCCTGGTGCTGGATCGCTACAAGCATGGGGTGCCAACCAGTATCCGCCTGCCGCGAGAATTGTTCAGCTCCGCCGAGTATCGCAGTTTCGTTGATCTGGGCGTCAATCTTGACGGCCTGATCGGCGAAGGTGCCCGCGTCGAGCGCGGTGAGCGTTCCGAGCCTGTGACCACCTTCAGGCAGGCCATCGGCTGGTTGCTGGATCAGGCGCGCCGGGGGTTGGGCGTACAGCGCTACAAGGGTCTGGGTGAGATGAATCCGGAACAGCTGTGGGAAACCACCATGGATCCGGAATGCCGGCGTCTGTTGCAGGTCGCTATTGAGGATGTGGTCGCCGCTGATGAAATCTTCACGACCCTGATGGGCGACCAGGTGGAGCCGCGGCGCGATTTCATTGAAAAGAACGCCCTGCTGGCGACCAATCTGGATATCTGACGTACCCCGCACAAGACCCTCGGGCCCAGCTGTTTCACGTGGAACAAGCGGGCCCGGGTTGTCAGGGCAAGTTTGACCTGTTCGGCACGGCTCAGCGGGCCACTACAGGCCTTGCCACCTCGACTTCCGGCGTATCGATCTCCGCCATCGCCTGGTCCATCCATGCGCGGGCCTTTGCATTGATCTCTTCCGGCGTCAGGCCCTCCGTTGCGATGGGTGGGCCGATGCGAACCCGGAAGGTGCCAGGCTGGATTACCAGCCGCCCCTTGAGCCAGAAACGACCGGCATTGTGCGCCAGCGGAACGACCGGTACGCCTGTCTCGCTGGCCAGTACGGCCCCGCCCAGACCGTAGCGTCGCGTTTCACCCGGTGGCATGCGTGTGCCTTCCGGAAAGATCACCACCCAGATGCCCCGTTTGAACAGCGCCCGGCCCTGGCTCACGATCTGCTCCACTGCGCTGCGTCCTGCGCGGCGGTCGATCGCGATGGGGTTGAGCAGAGCCAGCCCCCAGCCGAATACCGGAACCCACAACAATTCGCGCTTGATGACCCAGGTCTGGGGCGGCAGGAACATCTGCGTGGTAATGCACTCCACCATGGACTGGTGCTTGCAGTACAGCACCGCACCCCCCGCCGGGATGTTGTCGAGCCCCTCAATTTGGTAATTCAGCCCCACGACGTGGCGCAGCACGAAATGCTGGATGGCAATCCAGTGGCAGGCAATGGCGTAGCGGTAACGGAAGGGGGCCGGCGCGCACAGGAGCAGGGCCACCACGTGCAAAGGCATCACGGCGGCACACACAACGTAGTACAGCAAAGTGCGAAGGTTCTGCCCAACCACCTGGTATTCCCCCGACGCCCCCTGTTGCAGTGGGCGGTTCATGGAACCTCTGATCCGTCCTTTTGGCACCCTGCCAATCAGCGCTTCCCTGGTCCGCCCGGGTGTGTCACCCCTGTAACTGCGACAGGTCTGCCACACTCATGAACAGCGCCTGTAGTTGCGCCAGCAGCGCCAGCCGGTTGTGCCGGACGTCTTCATCGTCCGCCATGACCATGACTTCGTCAAAAAAGCGGTCAATGGTCTGGCGCACCCCGGCCATGGTCGCCAGCGCCCGTTCATAGTCACCCTGCGCCACGCTGTCCTGGACCTCCCGGGTGATGTTCTCGATGGCTTCGTACAGTGCGGTCTCTGCCGGCTCCACCAGCTTCCCGGGCCGCACTGCCTGCGGGGCGGCGCCGTCCAGTTTGCGCAGGATGTTGCCACTGCGTTTGTGGGCTGCAGTCAGTGCCTCGCATTCACTGCGCTCGAGGAAATCCTGCACTGCATGCAGGCGTTTCTCGAACTCCAGCGGCCGCGCCGGGCGCAGCGCTGCGATGGCGGCGAACACGTCGTGGCGGACGCCGCGCTCCTGGTACCAGCTGCGCTGGCGCTCAAGCATGAAATCGGCCAGCGCGGCGAGGGTGCCCTCGGCAGGGCTCACCGGCTGTGCGGCCAGCGCCTGGGCCAGCAGCGCGTCGAGATCCAGCGCCAGGCCCCCTTCGACGATGATGCGTAACACGCCGATGGCACTGCGGCGCAGCGCATAGGGATCCTTGTCGCCGCTGGGGCGTTTGCCTATGGCAAAAATACCGGCCAGGGTGTCGAGCCGGTCGGCCAGCGCCAGCGCCTGCGCCAGCGGACCCTCGGGCAGGGCCGCTCCGGCGTGGCGCGGCCAATAGTGCTGCCCCAGCGCCTCCGCCAGCGGCTCCGGCTCGCCA
>SLLK01000325.1 GCA_007134115.1 Gammaproteobacteria bacterium
CCTTTGACTGATGTTCTCCCTGAACCGGACCTGATCGTCCAGCAGTCCCGGAGCAGTATAGGGAAGCTTTACCGGCCGTGCAAATTCCGCAATGTGATTGTTCCTGGTACGTAATTCCGGAGAAGGCGGCACGCGGAGAAGGTGAGCTCACGCGCGCGAACTATTAAAGGGGCATCCACAACTCGAAATCCGATTTCGCGATTCGGCGCCAGTAAATTGACTCGTTGGCTCTCATCATTAACGAAGGGATTGGGGCCTTCATTGCGGATTATGGCGGCCAGTGCGCCACAGGCAAACAGGCGGTAGGTGATGAGATGGACGCCTCCCCTCTCACCCGGCGTCACAATGCGCCACACGGCTGTTGCTACAGCAAGTCAGAGCGGGCGGAGGCGTCCATCGATGTCCCGGTCTGTTGTCCGACACCAGGCACCGTTCCCGCTGCGCGGCCTGCGCAAGTGCCGGCTTGAGGTGCCCCGATTTTCCGGGTCCCCGTTGAAGCCGCCGGGCATCGCAGGCCAGCGCAGAGAAAACCTTCCTTCAATCAAGACCCGCCCGCAGGGCTGTGCACGCCCCCCTACAACAACTTCCGCGGCGCAAACTTCAGCGCCGCCGGATCACGCTCCGCCTGAGCCACCGCTTCGGCAAAGACGCGGTCCGTCTGCACCGGCCCGTGCGCCTTGCACAGCGCCAGGTAAAAGCGATGCAGGAAGTCCCTCAGCGATTCGGGCTCGTGCGCCGTGCTCATCGGTGCTTCCTCGTCGAGCCACCGTGCAACATCGCTGGCGACCGCACGCTGCGCGGGATGCAGACCGCCTTCGCGCAGCACGCTCTCGCTGAGGCGGTTCCACTGGTCCTCGTCAATCGCTTCGCAGGTGCGGGCAATGGCGCCCACCATGCACAAGAAAACCTCGTTGGGCGGCGGCAACCGGGGCTGACTGCCATTGGTCGCTGACTCCTTCGCGGCCGGCTTGTCGGCCTTCGGCTTGCTGGCCGGTTTATCGGGAGCGGGAGCCGGCTTGGCCCTGGCCGCCGGTGCACTGGCCGCTTCCGGCTCTTCCTGCCCTTCAAGCGGATCGGCGTCGAGTTTGGCCGCATCCACGAACAACAGGCCGTAGACTTCACGCCGCAAATCGCCCAGCGACACGGTAATGCCGAAGGTGTCGCGTACCTCACGCAGGAACACATCCAGCCCGCGCATGGCCTGTTCGCGGTAGGTTACGCCCCAGGCAATGGCCTGCTCGCGGGCATCCTCGGGGGTCATGTAAGCGCCCAGAACCGTGGCCATCACGCGACGGTGGAAGCGCACATTAGCTGTTTCATCACGCACGATCGCGTCCTCCCCGCGGTGCTTCCGTACCCGCGTGCATCTGTATGGTGTGGAAATCCGGGTAGCCGGATTCGTAGTGTTCGCTGAAGTCCAGACCGCGCTGTTCGGCGACACTGTCGCTGCGCAGGCCGATGGTGCGGGAGATCAGCCAGAAGGTCAGCAGGGCCAGCGGAAAAGCCCACAGGAAGGCCGCCATCACACCCAGGAACTGGACCATGACGATGGTGCTGCTGAAGGGGTTGCTGACGTAGAAGATCCCTGCGGCCAGGGTACCCCACACACCGCAAAAGCCGTGCACGGGAACCGCGCCCACCACGTCATCCACACGGATGAAATTCAGGAACCCCGTGCCGCCGACCACAATGACGCCGGCAATCAGGCCGGTCGCCAGGGCAAAAGCCGGCTCCATGGTGGCACAACCGGCGGTGATGGCCACCAGGCCGCCGATGCTGCCGTTCACCGTATGCGTAACCAGCAGGGGCTGGCGGAACACCATCATGGTCAGGATGGCGCCGACCACGCCGGCCGCCGCAGCCAGATGGGTATTGAGCACAATGGGCCCGATACTCGCATCGGCCTCCAGCGTACTGCCGCCGTTGAAGCCGAACCAGCCCAGCCAGAGGATAAACCCGCCCAGCGCCAGCAACGGCAGACTGTGGCCAGCGATTTTGCGCAACTCGCCGCCGGGGCCGTATCGGCCCAGCCGCGGGCCCAGCACAATGGCACCGGCCAGCGCACACCAGCCGCCGATAGAGTGCACTACGGTCGAGCCGGCAAAATCGATAAAGCCCAGTGCCGCCAGCCAGCCTTCGCCGCTGACCGCACTGCCCCATACCCAGCTACCGTAGACCGGATAGATCAGGCCCATAACCACGATGGAGGCCACGATATAGGCGGGGTAGCGGGTGCGCTCGGCCATCGCGCCGCTGACGATGGTCGCCGCGGTGGCGGCAAACATGGTCTGGAAGAACAGCAGGCTGAAATCCATCGGCTCGGCATCGGTAAGCATGAAACTGTCCATGCCGAGCCAGCCGGTATGGTTGGTGCCGAACATCAGGCCGTAGCCGAGAAACCAGAACGCGATACTGCCGAAGCACATATCGGTGTAGTTCTTCATGATCACGTTGACGGAGTTCTTGGCCCGCGACATGCCGGATTCCAGCAGGGCGAAACCCGCCTGCATGAAAAACACCAGCGCCGCCGCCGCAGTCAGCCACACCGTATCCATGGCGAGCTTGAGCTCCACGACATTCTGTACTTCAGACATTTGTAAATTCTCCGGGGCAGGAAAACAGAACAAGGCGTGAAGTTACGAGCAATGAACGTGCCAACTCGCAAGTACATGATTCAGGGGGTCACGCAGAGCAGGCGCACGCTTGCAGCGCACGTGGATGCACCAGTATTGTGCACGCAGGGGAGCCGTCGGGGGCGGGCGCCGGCGGATATGCCGGCCAGCACCCTGCAGCGTGCTTACGGCCGGCCGGCGCCGGGGATATCAACCTCAACCCGTTCGATACGCCCCACCCGCTGGCGGCGCGCCTCGTCGGGCTTGAGCCCGACCCGGCCGGTGAGCACAAACAGGGTGCGGCGGTCCTCGCCGCCGAGCATGCAGGCAATGGCATGGCGCTCGGTGACCACGCGGGCGCTGATCTCGCCGCCCTCGTGCACGCGAAGCACTTCCCGCGTCGGCGGCGAGGCCACCCAGATGGCCCCTTCTGCATCCAGGCAAATGCCATCGGGGGACTTGCCCGGCAGCGCGGCCCACTCGCGGCGATTGGCCAGAGCACCGTCGGCCTGGATATCAAAGGCGGTGAGCCTCGCGGCAAAGGTTTCGGCCACCACCAGCGTGCGGCCGTCGGGCGTAATCACCATGCCGTTGGGGAAATACAGCTCATCGGCCACCACCCGCGCCGAGCCGTCAGCTGCAACGCGGATCAGTACGGTGGACTTCACCGAGTCAGGGTCGGTGAACTCGAAACCGAAATTGCCGACCCAGGCGCCGCCGTCGGCATCCACCACCATGTCATTGCAATGCCAGGGCGCCAGCGCGGACAGATCGGCGACTTCGGTCAACCCGGCAGGATCGAGCCGCAACAGGCGTCTGTCGATCATGGACACCACCAGCAACCTGCCATCCGGCGTCCAGCCCAGCCCCGACGGCTGGCCGGGTACGTCGGCCACGGTTTCGGTCCGGCCATCAAGGTCCACGGTCATCACGCGGTGCGTGAAGAAATCGGAAAACCACAGTTTTCCGTCGCGCCAGCGCGGGCCTTCGGGGAAGGTCAGTTCGTCGATCAGGGTGGTGGTATGCAGCGCGGTGGTCATGGCATCTTTCTCCCTGCCGTGTTCTGCCATAATCGCTTGAAGCAAAGGTTGCGTCATTCGGGATCATCGTGGCCCCGCGCGCAACGCCCCGCAAGTCGCGGGCATACTCCCGGGGACTCAACCCGGCCCTCGCTGACGATCCGCGCCATGTGTTGATCAGGAGACGTTCATGCATACCCGCCTGCTGCTGCGCTGTATTGCCCCCATCTGCTTGCTGCTAAGCGCTGGCTGCGCCACCACCGACAGCCATCCGTTGCAGGACAGTATCTGGCATGTCGGGGAAGAGCGCTTCGTGGACCGGGGCGAACTGCTCGACATCCTGCGGGACACGCATTTCATCATCCTGGGCGAAATTCACGACCATGCCGGACATCACCGCATCCAGGCGGAGATCATCGACGGGCTGGCAGCAGACGGCCGACGCCCGGTCATCGCCATGGAAATGATCGACAGCGAACAGGACGAAGCGCTGGCCGCCTGGCTTGCCGACGAGGAAGCCGACGCAGCCGGACTGGGTGAGGCCGTTGGCTGGGAGGCATCGGGCTGGCCGTCGTGGACGCTGTATCAGCCCATTGCCGAAGCAGCGTTGAAGCACGAACTGGTACTGGCGGCTGCCAGCCGCCCCCGGGATCAGGTGCGCGAAGTCGCGCGCAAGGGCCTGGGCAGCCTGGCGCTGGATGAATACCGGCGCCTGGGACTCACCACCGCCCTGCCCGAGGCGCAGCGTGAAGCGCTGGGGCAGCGGTTGCGCGAAGCCCACTGCGACATGCTGCCCGACGAGGCGCTGCCGGGCATGCTGGATGCCCAGCGTCTGCGCGACGCCCATATGGCGCGGCGCATGCGCAGTGTGGACCGCGGCGACGGCGTGGTGCTGATCACCGGCAATGGCCATGCCCATACTGGCTACGGCGTACCGTGGTATCTGCAGCAGGCAGGCCAGCGTTCCGTATTCAGCGTGGGCCTGCTGCCGGTGGACGAGGACGGCACAGCGCCGCAGGATTATGCGGTCGAGTTCGATGCTGTCTGGTTTACCGGGCCCGTCAGGGGTGACCAGGCCGATCCGTGCGCTGCTTTCGAAGATTCATCCGGGGACAATGGCGGGGAGAACGGCGAGGCGTCGTGACCATGCTGCCGGAAGGGTTTGGACGTGCCACACTTGCCCGGCAAGTTGAGCGGCCACGACCAGTGCTTATATGCTGGACACGCTGAGGGAAAAGCTGGTTTTCAACAACGGAGGAACCATTATGCTTCGCACGATGATTATCGCCACCGCCCTGCTGGGCCTGGCCATGCCCGCCTGGGCTGCGAGCCCCAACATCAACCCGGGGCTGTGGGAATACACCAACAAGATGAGCTTTGATTCCGACGCCCCCGTTCCGGATCAGGAACACAGCAGCCAGGAATGCGTGACAGCCGATGAAGTAGGCCGTGGCGATACCTTTCTGGAAGACATGGATGAGTGCGATATCACGCACCAGGACATGAGCCGTGATGCCATGGACTATGGCATGAGCTGCACCGGCCCGGACGGCACCCGCATGGATATGGACGCCAGCGTGCAGTTTGGCGGGAACAGCGTATCCGGCGTGTTCACCGGCAACATGGAAACACCCATGGGCCCGATGCAGATGAACATACAGATGGAAGGACGCCGCATCGGCGATTGCTGATTTTGCCTGCCGGCCATTGATCACGCCCGGCCCCGGGCCGGGCGTGATCGGCCGCAAGGGAACCGCGATCCCGGCGGTCAGTCTACAAACCATACAAGACGACACGCCGGAGACCCTGTTCATGTCCATCCTGAAGAAGCTTCGCAACTGTTCGCCGGCAGCGGCTATTGTCTTTCTTGTCACTACCCTTGTGCCTGCTTCGGGTATTGCGGGTGACGGCGTATACGCGCCCTACAGCGAACTGCTTGAACGCTACCTGGTGGAACGGGACCTGCCCGATGACGGCCTGGTCACCGCCTTCGATTACCGTGGCGCACTCGCCGACGATGTCTCCGGGTTACTGGCGCGCCAGCGCGAGGCACTGGCCGGGTTCGATACCGACACACTGGATACCCGCGAGCAGGCCATCGCTTTCTGGCTCAACGCCTACAACTACTTCATGATCGAGTACATCCTGGAAAATCCCCATCGCGGCGAATTGATCGGCAGCGTGCGTGACTACGGCAGCCTGTTCAATCCGTACCGGGTATTCCGGCGCGAGGTGTTCGATATAGGCGGGCGTAAATACAGCCTGAGCGGGATCGAGAACGACATCCTGCTCGGCGATGATTTCCGCGAACGCGGCTGGAAAGAGGCCCGGGTGCACTTTGCGGTCAACTGCGCTTCGGTCGGCTGCCCGCCATTGCGCGCCGTGCCCTACACCGCCGACAACGTAGACACCCTGCTCACGGAAAACACCCGACGGGCATTCAATACTCCGCTGCACCTGCGGGTGGACGGCGACACGCTGCACCTGACCCGGCTGTTCGACTGGTACGAGGACCATTTCGTCAACGAGGCGGGCTCAGTTCGGGAATTCATCCGCGAGTACGCTGACAATACCGTGCGCGAGGCCATCGCCGACACGCGGCGGATCCGCTTTATTGACTACGACTGGGATCTGAACGAACCGGACAACTTTGCCGCCTTCGACTGAGCGCACCGCCCGGCGAATCAGAGCCCCAGATCCGCTGCTGCCACCGGGCGGCCGAAAAGATAGCCCTGGAACAG
>SLLK01000101.1 GCA_007134115.1 Gammaproteobacteria bacterium
AGAATATGCACACCCGTACCACCTGCAGCCGGTGCGACCTGCATTCTCAGCGGCGCCGGAGAAGCATGCTGCGCAGCGGCCGGTTCGCGGAACAACCACGCCACACTCTGGCCGCTCTCGGCAGCCAGTTGCAGGCGGCGCAGACTGCGCTCATCGCAGTGCAGCGGCCAGGCCAGCACCGCCCCGCAGGTGCCCGAACGCAGCGCCTGTTCCACCGCCCACAGGGCTTCATCAGCCTCCGGACGCACCATTAACATGCGCGACAGGTCCACGCCTGCAGCCGCCATGGCCGAAGCATGCGGCACATGCGGCGGGGCCACCCAGGCCACCCACTTGCCGGCCTGGCTGATACGCGCCAGGGCGGGCATCAACAACCCGAGCTCGCCGCTGCCGTTACGACTCACCAGCATTTCACTCAGCGCCCCGCGCGGCCAACCGCCGCCCAGTTCGCGATCCAGCGCCGCGGCACCGGTGGGCACCGTGTCACGGGTGGTCGCCGTACTGCCGGCACGCCAGACCTGCCCCTGCTGCAACAGACGATCAAGATAATCCCAGGCTTCACCCTTGCCGTGAATGCGCCGGGCCGTGGCTACTTCGTGCATCAGGATTCTCCTCGACGAATCACGCCCACTACCCGACCCTCAATGGCGAATTCTTCCTCCCCTGGATGCACCCGGATGGGCTCGAAATCAACGTTCTCGGGTAACAGAACCACGTCATCGCCTTCGCGCGAAAGACGCTTGACTGTCACCTCATCAAGCAGACGGGCCACGACAATCTGCCCGTCGCGCACGTCCACCGTGCGGTGCACGGCGACCAGATCATCGTCCAGAATGCCGGCATCACGCATACTCATACCGCGCACCCGCAGCAGATAATCCGCCGCCGGTCGGAACATGCCCGGATCCAGCCGCAGACGGGCCTCCACATGCTCGGCGGCCAGCATCGGTGAACCGGCAGCCACACGCCCGATCAGCGGCAGCTCCAGACCATCCCCGGACGCCTGTGCATCTTCTTCAGGCGGCAGTCGAATACCGCGTGAAGCACCGGGCATCAGTTCTATATAGCCCTTGCGGGCCAGCGCCCGCAGATGCTGCTCGGCCGCGTTGGCCGAACGAAAGCCCAGCACCCGGGCAATCTCCGAACGCGTCGGTGGCATGCCGTAGTGCTCGATGCGATCCCGGATGAGGTCAAGGATCTGCTGTTGTCTTGCTGTAAGAGTGTCCATGTGTTCATTTATACACTATCCGGATTTTTTTGCAACCCCTCTCCCGGGGTGGCTCCAGACTGGCGGGTCTGCGGGCATCCGGCTGACGGCAATCTCCGCGACCGTGCGCCCGCACGCCAGACCCGCACCCACAACTACCGCCACCAGTGCTAACCTCGCCACATGCAAAAGCCGCCAGCACCCGCCCGTTTCGACGGTCGCCGTTTTCACAACCAGCAGCGCAGCGCACGCAGCCTGCGCCAGCTGCTGCGCTGGCTGTGGCAGCGTCAACCCGGCCCGTGGCAGCGCAACATGAAGCTGCCGCCGGGGCCACCACCACCGGCGCGGGTCGCCGGCGAGGCCTTGCGCGTCACCTTCGTCAATCACGCCACCGTGCTGATCCAGACCGGCGGACTGAATATCCTCACCGATCCCATCTGGTCACAGCGCGCCAGCCCCCTGCCGTTTTTTGGGCCGCGCCGTTACAGACCGCCGGGCATCCGTTTCGAGGACTTGCCGGGTATCGATGTGATCCTGCTCAGCCATGATCACTACGACCACATGGATATGCCCACCCTGCGGCATCTGCATCAACGTGATGCGCCCCTGATCGTGGCCGGCCTGCGCCAGAGTGAAGTGCTGGGTCGCCACGGACTCACCCGCGTGGTGGAGCTGGACTGGTGGCAGCAGCACGCCCTGGCGAAAGACTTTCGCCTGCACGGGGTACCGGCACGCCACTGGACTGGCCGCGGGCTGCGCGACCAGGGTCGGCGCTTGTGGCTGGGCTTTGTCATCGACACGCCGGGCGGGATGATCTATTTCGCCGGCGACACCGGCATGGGCGGCCATTTCGAGCAGATCCACGCCCGCTTCGGTGCGCCGCGGCTGGCGCTGTTACCCATTGGCGCCTGGCTGCCTGAGTGGTTCATGGCGCCGGTGCACATCTCTCCGGCACAAGCGGTGGCGGTACACCAGCTGATGGCTGCCGAAACTTCGGTGGGCATCCACTACGGCACCTTCCGGCTCGCCGACGACGGACAGCATGATGCTCCGCGAGCGTTGCGCCGCGCCCGCGAGGAGGCGGGCCTGCGCCCCGAAGCGTTCCGTGTGCTGGCGTTTGGTGAAGGACGGAATCTGTAGGAAATAATTCCCGGCAGGCCAGAAAATCGAAAGCGAACCATAGTGGAAAGTGAATAGTGAAATGTGAAAAGTGAAAGGAGGTGTGACGGGAAACCACATTTCACATTTCACATTTCACTGTTCACTGTTCACTGTTCACTTTTCACTTTTCACAGTTCACCCACAAATACCACTGGCTGCGGGCGCGACGAATGGATCAGAGGGTCCCTGCGGCTACCAGGGAATGCGCTTTCGTTGCTGGAAGAAACCACCCGACGGGCCGTCTTCAGGCAGGGTCGCCAGCCACACGATGGTATCGGCGGCCTCTTCCGGCCCCCGGGGCGCATGCGGCCCACCCAGATCCGTGCGCGTCCAGCCGGGGCACACGGAGTTGACCAGAATACCCTCAACCCCTTCCTCGGCCAGTTCGGCGGCGACCATAGCAGTCAGTCCGTTGAGCGCGATCTTGGACAGACGGTAGCCGGGCCAGCCACCCGCCAGGCCGTGGAACTGACCCAGGGTGGAAGCGACGTTGACGATACGACCGTATCCCTGACGCCGCATCACGGGCATCAGCAACTGGATGAGGCGCATGGGGCCCGTCACGTGCGTTGCCATGGCCAGCTCGAGGGTTTGCTGTGAGGCGTGGAACACACTGGCACCGCGCCGCTTGCCACTATAGCCGCCGGGGTCCGGATGCACCCCGGCATTATTCACCAGCACATCCACCCGCCCCTGCTTGCGCACCAGCCACTCGGCAAAATCGGTGCAGCTGCTTTCCTGCGTGACATCCAGCTGCGCCGCCACCACCTCGCCGGCATCGGCCAGTGCGGCGGCAGCAGTCTGGCCACGCCGGGCATCACGTGCCGCCAGTACCACCCGCATGCCGGCAGCGGCGAGCAATCGGCATGTCGCCAGGCCGATGCCACGATTCCCGCCCGTCACCACTGCCACCGGCTTTGGTATCTGTGCGCTCACACCCTACTCCGGTTTGGGTGACTCGTCCGCCGCATTGCGTGCCGTGCCACGCAGCGCCTCCAGTTCCACTTCGTCGGCATAATCATAATTGGCAACCGCGGGCTCCTGATAGGCTGCGAACTCTTCCTGGCGCGGATCCAGTTCGGCAATCATCGGTGTGGACAGCGGGCTGGCGGCCACATAATCGCCCTGCTCGGCCAGCGGTACGCCGGGGATAAAACTCACCCGGTAATAGATGACCAGCGCCAGCAGTACCAGCGTCACCGCGACGAAGGCGAACAGACCACCCGGCCCCAGTTGACCCATGGCAAGCGCCGCAGCCACAGGCCCGATGATGGTACCGATACCATAACTGCGCAGCATGCCGGCACTGGCGCCCACCGCATGCTCGGCATGGAGGTGATCATTGGTATTGGCCAGACTCACCGGATACAGGCTGGCGGCCATCGCGACAAAAGCCCCGGTGCCGGCGAAAAGCACCCCCACCGAAAACGTACCCAGTAAAGCAACCAACGCCGCAGCCAGCGCGCCACCGGCGGCCAGGCCGACCAGCACGCGACGACGACCGTAGATGTCCGATGCCCAGCCTGCGGGCCACTGCAACAGAATCGCACACAGCACGGCGCTGCCCATGTAGACCGATACCTGCGCCGTTTCCAGACCGGCCTGCAGTGCATACACCGGCCCCATAGCCAGAAACGCACCCAGCGCAACGCCCCCCACCAGCGCGCCACTCACGCCGGTAGGCGATGCGGCCACCAGTTCACGGAAACGCAAGCGGCTGGACGCCGCGGGCAACACCGGCACCTGGGCGCTGGTCAGGCACAGCGGCACCAGCGACAACACCATCAGTATCGCCACCAGCGTAAACGGCACAAAGGTGGCCGGATCAGCCACTGCGACCAGAAACTGTCCGGCGGCCGAGGCAAGATAGAAATTAATGGTGTAAATGCCCAGCAACGTCCCGCGTGTCTGTGCAGTGGCGCGATCACTAATCCAGCTTTCGCCCACCGTCATCAGGCCCGCCACGACGAAGCCCAGCACCACGCGCAACGCAAACCAGAGCACTGGCTCGACCAGCAACGGGTGCGCCAGCACGCTGGCGCAGGCAATGGCGGCAAAGGCCGCGAACGCGCGTATATGCCCTACCCGCCGGATGATATTGACGCCATAGATCGCGCCGGTGACAAAACCCACAGAGTGCGCCGCCATCACCAGGCCGATGGTGCCCGGGGAAAAACCGTCCATACCCAGACGTACCGCGCTGAGGGTACCCTGCATGTTGCTGCCGGCCACCAGCAACGACAGGCTCAGGAACAGTGCAGTCACTGAAAGTACTGCGGCAAATAGTACGCGCGCCATTGTTTTCCTGCACGGTCGGTATAACGGAGCAATCCGGAAGATTGCCTTGAGATTCACAACAAATATACGTCACCCGGGTCCCGGGCACGGCAAGTACTTGTGAGCGCGCGGATTCTACGCCTGCCATACGCATCAGACAATGGTTTTCCGATCATCGGCAAAGGCTCAGGAAAGGCGGTCTTGCGGATCGCCTCCCGACACCCGTCGCCAGGCCACTGCGCGCGCATCCAGACCGGCTGTCAGAGCCTCCCAGGCGGCCCCGGCGAGTGCCGGCACACCGCGCACACCGAGCTCTATGTGCGTATTATCGCCATCCAGGTGCGGCAGGCTGGCCACCCGCACACCCGGGTAATCATCGATCACCTGCTGCATCAGCTGAATGAGCTGGCTCTCGTAGGCGCCTTCCACCCGGGCCAGGAACTCGATCATTCGCTCCTGATGCAGATGCGCATAATAATGATCCATGACCCACTCGGTCATGGGCCATGCCATCTGCGGAAAACCCGGCACAAAATGGTGATCCGCCAGCGTAAACCCGGGGATTTGGTTGTAACTGTTGGGGATCATGCGGGCACCTTGCGGAAACTCGACCATCCGCAGCCGTTGCGGTGTGGCCTCCGAGCCGTATTTGGCGCGCAACAGGGCCACCGCCTCGGGATGGGGTACCAGCGGCAGACCGGCCGCAGCGGCCACCGCCTGACGGGTACAATCATCCGGCGTAGCGCCGATGCCGCCAAAACTGAGCACGATATCCCCACCGGCCAGTGTTTGCCGGAATGTGTCCGCCAGCCGTTGTGGATCATCACCCGCAATACGTACCCAGGACAGCGCCAGACCACGTACATCCAGCATCTCCACAGTACGTTCCAGATGCTTGTCGCGACGTTTGCCGCTAAGCAACTCATCACCCACCAGCACCACACCGATCGGCATTACCTGCCTCCCGGCGCTGAGATGAGCGCCCTAAGCGACATACCGCCGACCTCCGGCATCACAACCATTGGCGCACCACCTGCGCGGCCGCCCGCCCGCTGAGCCAGGCGCCTTCCACGCGCGCACCGTCGCACCAGTCACCACAGCACACGATCTTCTGGGCCGGATCAGCCGGGGCTGCCTCATCCAGAGAGTTCGCCGGCCTGGCATAACGCCAGCGATGCGTATGCAGGGCCCGCGGCTTGACCGGCTTTACATTCAGCGCGGAAAAAAAGGCGGCCAGCAGTGGCTGGTTCCATGAGGCCGGGGCATCCTCCAGATGCGCATCACTCCACTGTACCCCCGCATGTGCCACCCAGTGTTCGGCGGCGGGACGTCCCGGACGGGAGTTACCACGGGCCACCCATGACAGCGGACCCGTATTGATAAAGGCCGCGTCAAAGCCGCAAGCCAGAGGGGTTTCGAACTCCAGCATCAGGGCGATGCACGGATCCATGCGGACGCCGTCCACCCGGCTGGCCAGCGCGGCGCAATCGGGCGGCAACAGTGCGGCTGCCTGCGGCGCCGGCACTGCCAGCACCACCCCGGCGAAAGGTCCGGCACGGGTGTCATCCGCCAGCACCACCTGCCAGCCATCGGGTGCCGACTGCAAACCGACCACCTGAACCCCGGTACGTGGTGTGACCTCGCCACCCGCCGCGTGGGCCAGCGCACTCATGCCGGGCATCCCCACATAACGGGCGGGACCGTTCTTTGCCACGGTGGTGCC
>SLLK01000233.1 GCA_007134115.1 Gammaproteobacteria bacterium
ACCAGATAGGCGCCATGCACGTCTTCTGTGGCGAGCTGTTCCTGCAGCTCGCGCACCGGCGGCAACCCAACCTGCAAGGCCTTCCAGTAACGGCACTGCACCAGCACCGGCCCCGTGCCGTTGTGCACCAGAAAGGCTTCACCCTGCGCCGCTCTTGTTTCGGCCGGCTCGAAACCACAGCGGCGGAAGGCTTCGGCGACCAGCAGCCGGAAATTATCGGGGGATACGTGCTCATGGCCCACCTCACGGGGCCGACGCGCTATGGGTTCCGGTGTGCGGGGCTGAGATCGTGATTGAGTGCGTGCGGCCAGCCAGGCGGCCACCAGTAAAGGCAGCACAGCCAACTGCCACCACGGATACTCGGGGAACAGCATATACAGTGAGGCAAAACACAGCGCCGCCAGCGACCACCAGAGCCACCAGGGACAGCGGGACAGCCATTCCCGGCAGGCCGTGAGCGGTGTTTTGCCGTGATTTGCCGCCAACGATCCCCCCTTTTCATGGCCCACCCGGCCGATCCCCCGAACAACGGCGCCGGCCGGGCGTCACCGGCAGACAGCCTTGATCGGATACTGCCGCAGGCCCGCTGGATGTGCAATACGCTCAGGGCTTCAGCGTTTCACTGGAAACCGGTCGCAGGTGCCGGATGCGCGGGTGAAACAAGACAATGCCGATGGCCGCTACGGCCATCAGGGTGTTAAGCATGTAAGGCGCCTGCGGCATCAGCTGATACAGCGGCATCCCCACAAACGGGGCGAAAATCACACCAATGGCCCCGGTGGTGTTCATCAGCCCGGTCACTGCGCCCTGCTGGTCCATGCCCACAGACAGAGAGGCCCCGGCGACCGCACCCGGCTGGGTCATGCCGAAGGTAAAACCGAGCATCATCAACGCGGATACCATCATCGGATAGCTATTGCCGAATACCAGCATGGTGAAGGCAACCAGCCCGCAGGCAGCGCCCGCGCCCATCATGGTACGCGGCAGCGGACGCAACCGGCGAACCACCACCAGCTGCGCGAACATGGCGCAACCGGCCGTGCCCATCAGCGCCAAACCCACCGAACGGGCACTCTCCGCCACGCTCATCCCCAGCACATCGATGGCATAAAAGCCGGCAGTCTGCATGGTGCTGGCCTGCGATATACCCATGATGATACCCACCAGCAGAAACGGCCGGACCCTCGGGTCCAGCGCGCGGACCCGGGCCGGGACCTGGCGATGTTCCCGTGGCGTCACACGCTCGGGTAGCCATACGCCTACCGCGATGGCGCTGAGCAATCCGAGCAGGCTCACGGCATAGAAAGGGGCGACAAAACCCAGCGGCAGGAGCAGCGAGACCAGTCCGGGCCCCAGCGTAACGCCAAGACCGAACGCGGCGCCCAGAACGGTCAGGCGTGCCGCGCGATCAGCGGGGGCCGTGCGGTCGGCGATATAGGCTTGTGCCGCCGGCACGGTGGCTGAGCCGAACAGACCGAAAATCGCCCGCGAGGCGATCATCAGCGCATAGGCGGGCAACAGCGCCAGCCAGCCGGACATGCCGGCCTGCACGCATATACCGAAGGCCACCATCGACGCCGAATAGCCGCACAGGCCGGTAATGATCACGGGGCGGCGACCCCACGCGTCACTGCGCCGGCCCCAGACCGGGCTGGCCAGGACCCAAAGCACGGCGGAAACGGCGAAGATCGCGCCGACCTGCAATTCAGACAGGCCCATGTTGCGCGCCACCGGCGGCAACACCGCAAACATCAGCGACTGACCCATGCCCACGCTGATCAGGCAGACGAACAACAACACGAAAGCCCGGCGGTGGGACCGGGCGGGGTCGGCGTCAGCTGTCTGTTGGGCGGGTGCGATCACCGGCGTATCATACCAGCGCCATCACCACTGAAGCGCCGCTCACTGCGCACGGGTCCGCCCGAGGCCATCGATGAACGCGCCCAGGTCTTGCAGGGTGGGGCTCAACCAGCGCAAAGGTCGGGCCAGACCGGCCAGCGGGCGCAGATGTCCCTGTGCGGGGTAATAGCGGGTCTGTACCGAAACCCCGGATGACCTCAGTGCCTCCGCCAAACGCCGTGCATTACCGGGCCGTACCGTGTGGTCGGCATCGCCGTGCAGCAGTAGAAACGGCGGCGCCCCCGAGCGTACCCAGTGCATCGGCTGGGATTCCGGGTGGCGCGCTTCGGGGCCGAACATCTCCCGCAGGTCCTGATCCCGCAGGGGCAGAAAGTCATAGGGACCACTGATTCCGACCACACCGGTGAGCATTGCCGGGCTGAGCTGATGGGCCTCGAGGTAGCGTTCATCCAGGGCCATCAGCGCAGCAATATGCGCGCCCGCCGAGTGTCCGCTGATAAACAGGGGCCGTCGGCCGACCGCGGTATCGAGCAGTTCCCTGCTCACCCAGCGCAGTGCCAGGGCGGCGTCCTCCACGAAGGCAGGGAAGCACACCTCGGGATACAGACGGTAATCGGGAATCACCGCGATGAACCCCCGCCGCGCCAGACTGCGACCGACGAAGCGATAACCGTCCCGTGTGCCTTGCTGCCAGCGTCCCCCGTACAGAAACACGACGATCGGGGTTTGCGTATCAACGTTACGCGGTGAGTAGATATCCAGTCGATGCCGCTGCGCGGGCCCGTACTGCAGGTCGGTACTGAGTCGGATGCCCCGTCTGGGGCTGAGCAGGTTGAGCAGCTGTTGACCCGTTTGGCGCCCGGCCCCCGATACCCACGCGACTAACCCCGACAATAAACGATGGGACGCCATGAACCTCTCCCCGGCACCAATGCGCAAGCCGCCAGTGTCGGGCCGTGGCGCAGGCAACGCAACCGGTTTGCGTTTCCTTAAGCGCGGCGAATACGCGTGCCTGATAGTCCAGACTGCGGGGCGCGGCTACGAACCGAATATTGCGGCGATTTCGCTGTAGCGCTGTTCCACGGCCGCGCGGTCGCGGGAATCTACGCCATGTCCGAACTGGCGCATATTGCGCCATACCGAATGCATCTGACGCAGCAGGGCGGCACGCACTTCCTCGTCCAGCTCCGGGTCACGGCGGATATCATCAAAGGTGCCCTGCATAGCGTCTTCCCGCGCCCCGAGTGGCCCGGGCCGTCGCAGTGCGGAATAGACCTGGAAGATCAGATTGCCGGTGTCGGCCCACGCCCTGGCGCTGGAGAAACCGTGCTCGACGATGACAGCACGTACGGCTTCATGCTCCCGGTAGGCGCGGATCAGGGCATGATGAAAGGCCACCGTGTCGGCCGCGAAATCGGGCTGCAGGGAGGCATCATCGAGGTCCGCCGCGCTGGCCGCGTATGCCTGGACCTGCACCATGGTTTCCAGCCACCGGTCGATGCGCTCCGCATCCAGGTATTCCCCGGCGACCGCCCGGTCGGCCATGCCGATCCCGAGCAACAGCGCGCTCATCATGACCAGTAACCTGTTCACAATCACCTCCGGCGCCGCTATCAATTTACAAGGCTTCACCCGATACAGGCTGCAACCGTCCGACTACGCCCTGCACCGCCTTCATCTCGGTGGTGCCCAACAGCGGCCCATCGCCCGAAGATGCTGCAGAAATCCCTGTGCTGTTCGCTTGCGCCCGCACCGTCGGCCGATTCAGGCGCCTTTCTGGCGCATCACGCGCACCTCCCGGGGCCGCGAGCAAAGGACGCTGTTTGTTGAGCATAGCACTGCCGTGCTCAATTTCCAGCACAGGGCCCCTGCGCGCTGTGGGGCTGGAATCGAAGCGTTACGGGACTGGCATTCGGGACGCGTATGGGTTTGAATGAGCGGGTTTACAGTGGCACCTGGCGCATCCCCACCCCACTTCGGATAATGAGCCCGGACATGAACAAGCCAATGCCGAACAACGCGGTCGCCAGCCCCTGTATCAAGGTGTGCCGGGTGCACGAGGATGTCTGCGTGGGCTGTGGTCGCAGCTTGTGGGAAATCGCCAACTGGGGACGCTTTACCGATGAGGAGAAGCGCGCCGCAATAGCGCGTGCGGCCGATCGTTTGCCAACATCCGGATCATCTCCGGAGCCATGACATGAAAATGGCGGGTCTTCGCCCGCCATTTCCGCTCAGGGGCCATTCTCTGCCCCCTTCCCGCACGTACGACTTGACGCCGCTAGTCAGCGTCGAAGAACGTGTTGAGTCTATCCATGCGGGCTTGCACGGCACGACGGTCGCTGTCTGACACGTCTTCGCCCATGCCACCCATCATTTCCTGCGCCTGTTGCATTTGCTGGCGCATCATCTGCTTTTGTTCCTCGGTCATGTGGGGGCTTTCTTCCATCTCACGCATGGCCTCGGCCATCTCGGCATCCATTTCAGCGGAAGCGCCTTCCATGTTGATGGCCATGAACGCCTGGAAAATGCGCGAACCGACGTTGGCCCATTCGTCCGCCGAAAACCCGTGATCACGGATGATGGACTCTACGCGGCTGTGCTCGCGCGCCGTGCGGGCCAACTGGGCCTCGAAATCGAAATTCGTCGGGTCGTCCATTTCCCCGCTGAAATCGTCTTCCATATCGGCCACATTGTCGTCGGCCCAGCTTTGCAGTTCTTCCATGGAATCCACCCAGCGGTCGATGGTACGACTGTCCAGCGCCAGCGCGGGGCTGACGGCAAACAGCGTCAACACGACGCCAAGTGCGATATTGAGGGTAAAGCTTCTCATTATTCCGGCTCCTCTGTGTGGGAGGGTTTGTCATGTTCTTGCGCGACCGAGTGTAGCGCACCCGGACAACACGCCCAAGGCGCATTCGATCAAGTTGCTGCCGGCTGACCCGTCAGCAAGCGCTTGAGGCGCTCGGCCCCATGATTGACCACCAGATAAAGACTGGGCACCACGAACAGGGTCAGCAGCATGGAGACCAGCAGTCCGCCGATCACCGTGAGGGCCAGAGGCTGCATGATCTCGGTGCCGGCGGCCAGGCCGATCGCCAGCGGCAACATGCCAAGCACGGTGGTGGAGGTGGTCATCAGAATCGGCCGCAACCGGATCGCGCCGGCGTCGATGACTGCCTGCAGCATCTCCTTGCCTTCCTCACGCCGGCCGATCTCCACGTACTCCACCAGCAAAATGGCGTTATTGACCACAATGCCGATCAGCAGGATCACGCCGATCAGCACCGGCGCAGACACCGGGGTGCCGGTCAGACCGAGCACGGCCGCCACGCCGATCAGTGACAACGGGGCAGCAGCCATGATCACCAGGGGATTGCTCAGCCGCTCGTACTGCACTGCCAGCACAACAAACACCAGGAATATGGCGAGCAGGATCACCGTGGTCAGTTCACGATTGGTTTCCTGAATGGTTTCCCACTGACCGCCGTAGATCAGGCTGTACTGTTCCGGCAGATCCAGTTCGGCCAGGCGCGATTCCACCTCGGCCATGATGGTTCCCACATCGGCGACCGAGGTGTTGATATCGCCGTTGACGCGCATGATGCGATTCTGGTTCTCGCGTTCAATATGCGCGGGTCCTTCTCCCAGCTGGAAACGGGCGACATCACGCAACAGCACAGGGACCCCGTTGTCGCGGAACAGCATCAGGTTGCCCAGGGTATCGGCATCGGCCACCGCTTCACCGGGCAGGCGCACGCGCACGTCGTATTCCAGCGTGCCGCTGATATAGCGGGTGGGCACGGAGCCATCCACTGCCTGGCGAATCGCCTCGCCCACCGTGGATACCCTCAAGCCAAGGTCAGCTGCCCGTTCGCGGTCGACGGTCACGCGCAGCAACGGGCTGCGATCTTCGCGCCCCACCTCCACGCCTTCCAGCCCGTCAATGCCCTGCAAACGGGCCGACACATCCCCGGCCAGTCGCTGCAGGGTATCCAGATCATCGCCCACGATGCCGATGGACAGATCTTCCCCTGTGATACTGAATTGCAGGCCGCGGATCTGGGGTGGGCGCACGCTGATGCGTGCCCCGGGAAGGTCCATGGCGTCCAGTTTACGCTGGGCGTCGGCCACCCACTGTCCGGCAGGCATTCGCGGGCGCTGGCCGGCCGGCTCCAGCTGTACCCAGATACTCGCCGTGCCAGGACGTTCGTTCACAATACCGCCCCACAGATGCCCGCCCGAGAGTGTGAACACGGTCTGTACATGCGGCATCTCGCCCAGTATTGCCTCAATCTGGCGCGCTGCCTGGTCGGTTTCCTGCGGCGGTGTGCCCGGTGGCAGCACCATGCGCACGCGCACATTGCCGTCATCAAGCTGGGGCAGAAACTCACTGCCCAACTGGGTGATCAGCGACAGTGAAAGCACGAAGGCCACTGCGGCGCCACCGAGCACGCCCCAGCGCCAGCGCAGCACGCCGGGCAGTATCTTGCGGT
>SLLK01000347.1 GCA_007134115.1 Gammaproteobacteria bacterium
ATCGGGTGGCGGCCAACGGTGATGTGGCCAACAAGATCGGCACTTATGCGCTGGCGGTGGCGGCGCGCTATCACGGGGTGGGGTTCATGGTGGTGGCGCCATCGTCGACCGTGGATATGCATACGCTGACGGGCGCGGATATTCCCATCGAGGAGCGCGGCGGCGATGAGGTCACCGGGGAGCTGGTGCTGCCGGCCGGTATCGGGGTGGCCAATCCCGCTTTCGATATCACGCCGGCGTCGCTGGTGGATGTGCTGGTCACCGAGCGCGGGGTCGTGCACGCGCCGGATGCGGCGGCGATGGTGCGCCTGATGAAGTCGGCCTGAGTCAGGCGTGCCCCGGGCGCGCCGGGGCGTCCGCAGGCCCGCTCCGGAAAGGCTTGTCGGGGATGTGTACGGCTGCCTTTGAGTGCACGGTTTTTGCGGCACTTTATGCTAGAATGCGCGCTTTGGCCCGACCCGCCCTGATCCCTCGTGGCGCGGTCTTTCAGATCTGATACCAAGGCAGGTGCGCCACTCCATGGCTGAGTTCGCCAAAGAAGTCCTCAACGTTAATCTCGAAGACGAGATGCGCCAGTCCTACCTTGATTACGCCATGAGCGTGATCGTGGGACGTGCGCTGCCGGATGTGCGCGATGGCCTCAAGCCGGTGCACCGGCGCGTGCTCTACGCCATGAGCGTGCTGGGCAACGACTGGAACAAGCCGTACAAGAAGTCCGCGCGTGTGGTCGGGGATGTGATCGGTAAGTACCACCCGCACGGCGACTCGGCGGTGTACGACACCATCGTGCGCATGGCGCAGCCGTTTTCAATGCGTTACGTGCTGGTGGACGGGCAGGGCAACTTTGGTTCGGTGGACGGCGATTCGCCCGCCGCCATGCGTTACACCGAAGTACGCATGGCGAAGATTGCCCATGAGTTGCTGGCCGATCTGGACAAGGAAACCGTCGATTTCATCGCCAACTATGATGAAACCGAATCGGAGCCGGCGGTCTTTCCGGCGCGCTTTCCCAACCTGCTGATTAATGGTTCTTCGGGGATTGCGGTGGGCATGGCCACCAATATCCCGCCGCACAACCTGGTCGAGATTGTGCGCGCCTGCGAGGCGCTGATTGACGACCCCGAGCTCGACGTCGAGGCACTGATGGAATTCGTGCCGGGCCCCGATTTCCCTACCGCCGGCATTATTAATGGTGTGCGTGGTATCCGCGAGGCCTATCGTACGGGCCGTGGCCGCGTGCATGTGCGCGCCCGCGTCGCCATTGAGACGGACGAGAATCGTGGCGGGCGGCAGTCCATTGTGGTCTCGGAGTTGCCTTATCAGGTCAACAAGGCGCGGCTGCTGGAAAAGATTGCCGAGCTGGTCAAGGACAAGAAGATCGACGGTATCACCGAGCTGCGTGATGAGTCCGACAAGGACGGCATGCGCATGGTCATCGAGCTGCGCCGCGGCGAAGTGGCCGAGGTGGTGCTGAATAACCTCTACCAGCAGACCCAGATGCAGACGGTGTTCGGCATCAACATGGTGGCGCTGGAAGATGGCCAGCCGCGGGTACTTAACCTCAAGCAGATGCTCGCGGCGTTCATTCGCCATCGCCGCGAGGTGGTTACGCGGCGCACCCTGTACGAGCTGCGCAAGGCGCGCGACCGGGCGCATGTGCTGGAAGGCCTGGCTGTGGCGCTGGGCAATATTGACGAGATGATCGCCCTGATCAAGGCCTCGCCGGGGCCGGCCGAGGCGCGCAGCGGCTTGCTGGCCCAGACCTGGAACCCCGATGTGGTCAAGCCCATGCTGGAGCGGGCGGGCGCCGATATATCGCGCCCCGAAGGGCTGAGCGAGGAATATGGCCTGGTCAAGAGCGGTTACCGGCTGTCGGAAGTGCAGGCGCAGGCCATTCTCGATCTGCGGTTGCATCGTCTGACCGGGCTCGAACAGGACAAGATTCGTGGTGAGTACGATGAACTGCTGGGCCGGGTGCAGGAGCTGAGCGAGATTCTGGCCAACCCCGATCGCCTGATGCAGGTGATTCGTGACGAGCTGGTGGCGGTGCGTGAACAGTACGGTGACGAGCGTCGCACCGAGATCATGGAAACCCATCTTGATCTGACGCTGGAAGATCTGATCACCGAGGAAGATGTGGTGGTCACACTCAGCCATTACGGCTACGTCAAGGCGCAGCCGCTGGACGAGTACCGTGCCCAGCGCCGCGGCGGCCGCGGCAAGTCGGCGACGGCCCATCGCGACGAGGATTTTGTCGACAAGCTGTTCGTCGCCAATACGCACGACACGCTGCTGTGTTTTTCCAGTCGCGGCAAGATGTACTGGATCAAGGTATACGAGCTGCCGCAGGGGTCTCGTAACTCGCGTGGCAAGCCTATCGTCAACCTGCTGCCGCTGGAAGCCGATGAGCGCATCAACGCCGTGCAGCCGGTGCGCGAATATCCCGAAGATACTTATGTGTTCATGGTGACCCGTCAGGGCACGGTGAAAAAGACGCCGCTGGCCGACTTCTCACGGCCGCGCAGCAACGGTATCATCGCGCTCGCCCTGCGTGACGACGATTATCTGGTGGATGTGGCCATTACTGACGGCAGCACCGCCATCATGCTGTTCTCCAACGCCGGCAAGGCGATCCGTTTCAATGAATCGGAAGTGCGCGCCATGGGCCGTACCGCCGGCGGCGTGCGCGGTATCCGTCTGGGCCCCGACCAGCATGTGATTGGCCTGGTCAGTGGCGACGAGGGCGATGTGCTGTGCGTGACCGAGCACGGCTACGGCAAGCGCACCGCCGTATCGGAATATCCGCTGTACGGGCGCGGTGGTCAGGGGGTGATCACCATGCGCACCTCGGATCGCAACGGCGACGTGGTGGGGGCCATTCAGGTCGTCGATGAGGACGAGATCATGCTGGTCAGTAACGGCGGTACGTTGATCCGCACCAGCGTGGATCAGGTGCCGGTGCTGGGGCGCGCCACGCAGGGCGTGCGCATGATCCGTCTTGACGAGAACGAGAGTCTGGTGGCGGTCGAGCGCATACCGTTCCTGGATAATGGCGACGAAGATGATGAAGACGGCGGTGAAGCGCCCGCCGGCGATGATGACAGCGACGCCGAGTGAGGCGTTCATCCATTCACACCTGGCATAAGGTTCATTAACAGACATGGGACGTGTATTGAATTTCAGCGCCGGCCCCGGCGCTCTCCCGCAGGAAGTTCTGGAACAGGTCCGTGACGAGATGCTCGACTGGCAGGGCGCCGGTATGTCGGTGATGGAGATGAGTCACCGCGGCAAGGCGTTTGTGGGCATTGCCGCGCGCGCCGAGGAGGATCTGCGCAAGCTCATGCAGATCCCCGACAATTACCGTGTGCTGTTCCTGCAGGGTGGCGCGACCGGCCAGTTTGCGGCCATCCCGCAGAATCTGCTCGGCGACAAGGGCAAGGCCGACTACGTGAACACCGGTTCCTGGTCGGCCAAGGCCATTGCCGAGGCGCGCAATTACTGCGAGGTCAATGTGGTCGCGGAGGGGGGCAAAAATGCGCCGCTGGGTATCCCGTTGCAGTCCGAGTGGCGCACTGACCCGGAGGCGGCCTACCTCCACTACACCCCCAACGAGACCATTTCCGGGGTGGAATTTCACTGGGTGCCCGAGACCGGTGAGGTGCCGCTGGTGGCGGACATGTCCTCAACCATTCTGTCACGTCCTGTGGATGTATCGAAGTACGGGCTGATCTACGCCGGTGCGCAGAAAAACATCGGCCCCGCCGGCCTGGTGATCGTGATTGTGCGCGATGACCTGCTGGGCAAGGCGGCGGCGACGACGCCCTCCATACTCAATTATCAGAAACAGGCCGAAGCGGATTCCATGTCCAATACACCGCCTACCTTTGCATGGTATGTGGCTGGACTGGTGTTCCAGTGGGTGCTCAGGAATGGCGGCCTTGAGGGCATGGCCGAGCGTAATCGGCGCAAGGCGGAAAAGCTCTACGCCTTCATTGACCAGTCAGGCCTCTACCGTAACCCGGTGGAGGAAGCCTCGCGGTCGTGGATGAACGTGCCGTTTGTGCTGGCCGACGACGGTCTGGACAAGGGTTTTCTGGCGGGGGCTGAGGAAGCCGGCCTGGCGACGCTCAAGGGGCATCGTTCAGTCGGCGGCATGCGCGCCAGCATTTACAACGCGCTGGACGAAGACGCAGTGGACGCGCTGATTGAATATATGCAGGAATTCGAGCGCCGTCACGGTTAAGGGTTGAAATCTGCCGGACGGAAGTTTGCTACAACAACGGAAGCACGATGTACACGATTCTCACGCTCAACAATATTTCACCGCGCGGCATCGAATTGCTGCCTTCGCACCGTTACCAGATTGTCGATGACAGCAAGGATCCGGATGCTGTTCTGGTGCGTTCGCACAAGATGCACGGCACGGCGATCGGTGACAACCTCAAGGCTGTGGCGCGTGCCGGCGCCGGGGTGAACAATATCCCGGTGGAGGAAATGAGCAAGCGCGGTATCCCGGTATTCAATGCGCCGGGGGCCAATGCCAATGCAGTCAAGGAACTGGTGATCGCAGGCATGTTGCTGGCTATCCGCAATATTCCCGAGGCGTTGCGGTTTGTGCAGGAACTGGAAGGCGACGACGAGAGTTTCCACAAGGCCGTGGAAGGCGGCAAGAAGAAATTTGCCGGCGGCGAACTGCCGGGCCGCACCCTGGGGGTGATCGGGCTGGGCGCGATTGGCGTGAAGGTGTCCAATGCCGCGCTGGCCCTGGGTATGAAAGTGGTCGGTTATGATCCCAAGATCACGGTGGCCAGTGCCTGGGAGTTGTCCTCTGGCGTGCGCAAGGCGCAGAGCATGGAAGAAGTGCTGGCCGCAGCCGATTTTGTTTCCTTTCATGTGCCACTGAACGAGCACACCCGGGGCATGATCAATGCTGATCGCCTGAAGGCAGCCAAGGACGGCATCACGCTGCTGAACTTTTCGCGCGACGGCATCATTGATATGGATGCGCTGCCGTCTTTCCTGGATTCAGGCCATGTGCGCAAGTATGTTTGTGATTTCCCCAGCCGCGCGCTGCGCGACAATCCGGCGGTCATTGGGCTGCCGCATCTGGGTGCTTCCACTCACGAAGCGGAAGAGAACTGCGCGGTGATGGTGGTCAATCAGCTGCGCGATTATCTGGAAGAGGGCAATATCACGAATTCGGTCAACTTTCCCGAAACCTGGATGCCGCGTGGCGACGGTCACCGCCTGTGTATCGCCAACGCCAATGTGCCCAACATGCTGGGGCAGATCTCCACCGTGGTGGCCGAGCACGGGTTGAATATCATCGACATGCTCAACAAATCACGCGGTGAACTGGCCTATACGGTGGTCGATGTGGACAACCCGGTGCCCGCGGAAGTGGAAAGCAAGCTGCGCGGGATTGAAGGGGTATTGTCCCTGCGCTCACTCTGATCGGCAGTTGCCGGAAGCAGGCGCCTTATGAGCGAGCAATCACTGGCGGCGATCCGCCAGCGCATCGATGAGCTGGACCAGCGACTGCAGACGCTGATTAGCGAGCGTGCGCAGCTCGCCCGCGATGTAGCGCTGGTCAAGCAGCGTGAAGGCACCGAGGGCGATTACTACAGGCCGGCGCGTGAGGCGGAAGTATTGCGCGCGGTCATCCAGCGCAATCAGGGCCCGCTGGATGACGCCACCATCGCCCACCTGTTTCGTGAAATCATGTCGGCCTGCCTGGCTCTGGAGATGCCGCTGCGGGTCGCTTTTCTGGGCCCCGCGGGCACGTTCACCCAGGCGGCAGTGCACAAGCATTTCGGTCATGGTGTGCACAACGTGCCGCTGGGCGCCATTGATGAAGTCTTCCGCGAGGTAGAGTCCGGTAACGCCGACTACGGGGTGGTCCCGGTGGAGAATTCCACCGAGGGCATGGTCACCCATACTCTGGACATGTTCTCCCGCTCACAGCTGGGCATCTGCGGCGAAGTGATGCTGCCGGTGCATCACTGCCTGCTGTCCAGCGGCACGCCGATGCAGGACATCAAGCGGGTGTGTGCGCACACCCAGTCACTGGCGCAGTGTCGCGAATGGCTGGATGCCAATCTGCCCGGGCTGGAACGCGTCGCTGTGAGCAGTAACGGCGAGGCCGCCCGGCTGGCGCAGGAGGATCCCGCAGTGGCGGCGATCGCCTCGGCGGCCGCCGCCGAGCTGTATGAACTGGAAGTGCTGGCGGCGAATATCGAGGATGAGCCTGACAATACCACCCGTTTCCTGGTGGTGGGGAAGACACAGGTGCCGCCCACCGGCCGCGACAAGACCTCGCTGCTGGTATCCGCGCGTAATCGGCCGGGTGCG
>SLLK01000287.1 GCA_007134115.1 Gammaproteobacteria bacterium
CTCTGGCTATGGGCGCGGTCGGCATGACTGCAGTCAGTGCTCTGTCACAGGCCGGCCTCACCGGCAACATCGGTGTGATGTCCAAGTACTACTTCCGCGGCACGCTGGAAGCCGATCAGGCGACCGGCTTCGGCGGCATCGACTATGAAGATGACAGCGGCATCTATGTGGGTGCCTGGGTTGCTGATCTGGGTGACCCGACGGCCGTGTCTGCTACCGGTGGCGGGGGCGTGGAAATCGACGTCTATGGCGGCTATGCCGGCATGGCCGGCGATCTCGGCTATTACGTCGGGTTCACGACCTACAACTACACCAGCGGCAGTAGCAATGACGACATTTACGAGCTGAATGTCGGTGTGAGCTACGACTTCCTGTCACTGGCCGTCGATTATGGCGACTTCAACGACAGTGATGTGGACTACGTGCACGTTGCCCTGTCCGCCAGCTACGGCGGCCTGTCGCTGACCGGCGGGATGTTCGAGGAAGACGCTGAAGGTGCATACGTTGAGCTGGGCTACAGCACCAGCGTGGCGGACGTGCTGGATGTGGACTTCGCGCTCGGCTACTCCGACAGCGATCTCCAGGACGACGAGTACGTCATGGTGACGTTGACCCGGGGCTTTGACATCGACTTCTGATGTCACTGGCCGCAAGGTCATTCAGCCAAGGCTAGTCCCCGGGCCTCTGCCCTTGTGGCAGGGGTTCCGGGGCCTGAAGGAGAAAATCCATGAAGCTTGTGACTGCAATCATCAAGCCTTTCAAGCTTGACGACGTGCGCGAAGCGCTTTCCGAAGTGGGGGTGCAGGGCATCACCGTGACGGAAGTGAAGGGCTTCGGCCGTCAGAAAGGCCATACCGAACTGTACCGGGGGGCGGAGTACGTTGTTGATTTCCTGCCCAAGGTGAAGGTTGAAATCGCCACCGACGACAAGAAGGTGGACGAGGTCATCGAAGCCATTTCGAAGGCGGCCAACACCGGCAAGATCGGCGACGGCAAGATTTTCGTCTCGACCCTGGATCAGGCCATTCGTATCCGTACCGGTGAGTCCGGCGCGGACGCGCTCTAATAGCGGATTGGCGACCAGCGAGTCGCTAATCCGTCCTGAACGGAGGGTAACAACGTGGATCAGGTTACTGAACTCAGTTATGCATTGGACACCTTTTACTTCCTGGTGTCCGGCGCTCTGGTCATGTGGATGGCCGCGGGCTTTACCATGCTGGAAGCAGGCATGGTGCGCTCCAAGAACACGGTCGAGATCCTGACCAAGAACGTCTCCCTGTACGCCCTGGCCTGTATCATGTACATGGTCGTGGGCTACAACATCATGTACCCGGCCGATGCGATCAGCAGTTGGTGGCCGGGCGTAGAATTCATCCTGGGTGCTGGCGATAATTCGGTGGATGCCGTAACCGCTGGTGGGGATGCTCCGTACTATTCCGATCTGTCGGACTTCTTCTTCCAGGTTGTATTCGTGGCGACCGCGATGTCCATCATCTCCGGTGCCGTGGCAGAGCGCATGAAGCTTTGGTCGTTCCTGCTCTTCGCCGTGGTACTGACCGGGTTCATCTATCCCATCCAGGGGTACTGGACCTGGGGCGAGGGTTTCCTCGACCAGATGGGCTATCTGGACTATGCCGGTTCCGGCATCGTGCACATGGCGGGTGCCAGTGCGGCTCTGGCCGGGGTGATCCTGCTCGGCGCACGCAAGGGCAAGTTCGGCCCCAACGGCGAGGTCCGGGCGCTGCCCGGCGCCAACATGCCGCTGGCTGCGCTGGGCACCTTGATCCTGTGGCTGGGCTGGTTCGGCTTCAACGGTGGTTCGGAACTCAAGGTCTCCGATGTTGAGTCCGCCAATGCCGTGGCTGCCGTGTTCACCAATACCAACCTGGCAGCGGCCGGTGGTGTGATCGCCGCGCTGATCCTGTCCCGTCTGATGTTCGGCAAGGCCGACCTGACCATGGCGCTTAACGGTGCCATCGCCGGTCTGGTGTCGATCACTGCGGAACCGCTGATGCCGACGCCCCTGGGCGCCACGCTGATCGGCGCCGTGGGTGGTGTGATTGTGGTGCTGTCGATCATTGCGCTGGACAAGATCCGGCTCGACGATCCGGTCGGCGCCATCTCCGCGCACGGTACCGCCGGGCTGTGGGGCATCATCGCCGTGGTCTTCAGCAATCCTGACGCCGCCATCGGTACGCAGCTCGCCGGTGCCGCGGTCATCTTTGCCTGGGTGTTTACGGCCAGCTTCGTGTTCTGGCTGATCATCAAGGCGGTGATGGGTATCCGCGTCAGCGAAGAGGAAGAAGACACGGGTATGGACCTGTCTGAGTGCGGCATGGAAGCCTATCCGGAGTTCACTGGCAGCAGCAAGTAAGCTGACTGGTGATACGTCTGGAGGCGGGCGCCGTGAGGCGCCCGCTTTTTTGTACGCGCATAAAAAGTGACGCGGCGCTGTTTGTCTGCCTTTCGCGCGCGCCGGTGACTTGTGCGAGAATCAGCCCTCGCCATACAAACTGTATGAGCCGGTCGGGTGCGGGTTGTTCGCAGCGGCCGGCATCCGCGGCATGCGGCAACCGTAAGGAGCAAGTGGCATGAAAATGGTGGTGGCGGTGATCAAGCCGTTCCGTCTGGATGACGTGCGCGCGGCGCTGTCGGAAATCGGTATCCAGGGGATGACGGTGACCGAGGTCAAGGGCTTTGGGCGTCAGAAGGGGCACACGGAACTCTACCGCGGGGCCGAGTATGTGGTCGATTTCCTGCCCAAGGTCAAACTGGAAGTGGCCGTCGACGATGCCGAGGTGGAAAAGGTGCTGGATGCGATTGCCGGTACCGCCAGGACGGGCAAGATCGGCGATGGCAAGATTTTTGTCCAGGCGGTGGACCAGGTGGTACGAATCCGCACCGGTGAAACCGGTCCGGACGCGCTCTGAGCGAATGACGCTTCTGTCGCTCCTTGCCGCGCACAGCGGTTGAGGGTGGCCCACCCGCCCGGCGGTGTGCCGGGCATTCCTGCATGACTGGCGGTGGCCGATGCTGGATGTGCGCGGTTTGCATACCGAACTGATCGGTCCCCTGTCATTGCAGGTGGCGCCCGGTGAGTGCGTCAGCATCGGTGGCGTTTCCGGCAGCGGTAAAAGTCTGCTACTGCGGGCGCTGGCTGATCTGGACCCGTACCAGGGCAGCGTGACCCTTGAGGGTCTGCAGGCCACGGATATGGCGCCCGCCCGTTGGCGCCGACGGGTTCAGTTGCTGCCGGCGGAACCGCGCTGGTGGGCGCCACGGGTCGGTGATCATTTTGAACACCGCGACCCGGATGCGTTTGCTGCCCTGGGGCTGCCCGACGAGGTGTGGGACTGGCCGGTGGAACGTCTCTCCAGTGGCGAAAAACAGCGCCTGGCGTTGCTGCGCGCACTGGATCGTGGCCCCCGGGTGCTGCTGCTGGATGAACCCACGGCCAATCTGGATGTAGCCAATGCGACCGCGGTGGAGCAACAGGTGGCCCGCTTCTGTGATGAACAGGGCGGTATGGCGGTGTGGGTGAGCCATGACCAGGCCCAGCGCACGCGGGTAGCCGGGCGACACTACCGGCTTGGCGATGGTGTGCTGAGGCGGGAGCCGGAGCTGTGAACGGCCCCATTGAACTCGGGGTTGTTGATCTGGGGCTGGGCGCCGCGCTGATCCTGGTGCTGGCGTTGCTGTCCTGGCGGATGCGGTTGGGTCTGGGTCATGACCTGCTCCTCGCCGGGGCGCGCACGGTCGTGCAATTGCTGCTGGTGGGGCTGATCCTGACCGCGGTATTTGAGCAGCGTCGACTGGTGTGGGTGGCGCTGATCGCCGTTGCCATGCTGCTGATCGCCGGACGCGAGGCCATGGTGCGCCAGGAACGGCGCTTTACCGGCTGGTGGGGCTTTGGCATGGGCACGCTGTCCATGTTTGTTTCCTCGTTTACCATGACGCTGTTCGCGCTGTTGGCGGTGATCGGCCCGGAGCCCTGGTACGAGCCGCGATACGCCATTCCCCTGATGGGTATGGTGTTGGGTAACACCCTGACCGGTATCGCTCTGGCACTGGATCGATTAACGCAGAATGCCTGGGACCAGCGCGCAGTGATCGAACAGCGTCTGATGCTGGGTGAAAGTGCTGCCGATGCAGTGCGGGATATTCGCCGCCATAGCATGCGCAGCGGGATGATCCCGAGCATCAACGCCATGGCGGTCGCCGGGGTGGTCAGTCTCCCCGGCATGATGACTGGCCAGATACTGGCCGGTGCGCCGCCGCTGGAGGCCGTGCGCTATCAGATCCTGGTGATGTTCCTGATTACCTCCGGGACCGGCTTTGGCACGCTGGCGGCGGTATGGCTGGGCGCGCGCCGCCTGTTCGACAAGCGTCAGCGCCTGCGGCTTGAGCGGACGCGTTTGCAGTGACCCTGGCATGTCGCGGACCCAGTCGCGCCGGCGGCATTGCGCGACGGATTGATGGCGTTTTGGTCGCCGGTCGGTACGGGCTATACTCAGGCGATACTGTGCGGGGCGCTGATGCCCCTTGCCCACGGGAGAGAACATGAAACGCGGTGTGGAACTGCTGGTTGTGCTGAGTGTGGCGGCGCTGGTGTGGTCGACCCTGGTTCCGGCGGCGTCGGTGTATCGCTGGGTGACCGAGGATGGTGAGATTGTCTATAGCGATCGGCGCCCGGATCCGGGTGCCGAACTCGTTGAAGTGCGTGATCTGGGCACGCCTGGAGAGGACGAGGATGCCGACGACGAGAGCGCCGAGGCCGAGGCGCGTCGCGCCGAGCGCTGTGCTGAAGCTGAACGCATGCTGGCACAGTACGAAGAGGCCTCCTTCCTGTTCCGTGAGGAAGAGGATGGCAGCGAAACCATCCTCACCGATACCGAACGGGAACAGGAGATAGAACGCCTGCGCGGCGTGGTGGAGCGTTCCTGCAGCTAGTTCGTCAGGCGCTGACCGGCGCGTCCTGGCGTGTGGTCCCGTTGCAGCCGGTCACTCCGTTTTTTCGCCGAATTCCTCCGGCCGGTATTCGCCGCGTTCGATGGCGCGACGCATGAACGGCGGCAATGTCAGTGCGGCGTGATGCATGGGGCCGGAGTAGTAGCGGGTCCGGAACGGCGGCAGATCGGCGGGCACACGGCGCGGCTCTACGGGACCATCTACACCGGCCAGCGTGGCGCTCCACCAGCCCGAGGGATACACCGGCTGCGGATAGTGCAGATGACGCACGTCGGCGAAACCGCCCTCACGCATGGCCGCATTCATCTGCAGCACGATGGGCATGTGGTACATGGGTGATTCGCTCTGTTGTGCGATCAGCCCGCCGGGGCGCAGCGCCCGCGCGCAGTCGGCATAGAACGCGCTGGAGAACAGCCCTACCGCCGGGCCGACCGGGTCGGTGCTGTCAACGATAATCACGTCGATACTGCCCGGCTCAGCGTCGCGCATCCACTGGATGCCGTCACCGAAATAAAAGCGCGCCCGCGGATCGTCATTGGCCTCGCACAACTGCGGGAAGTACGCTTCCGCCAGCCGCGTCACTCTTTCGTCGAGCTCCACCTGGGTGGCCTGCTCTACCTCGGGGTGGCGCAGCACCTCGCGCAGCGTGCCGCAGTCGCCCCCGCCGATAATCACCACGTTGCGTGGCTGCGCATGGCTGAACAGCACCGGGTGGGTCATCATCTCGTGATAGAGGAAATTGTCCCGGTCGCTGAGCATGATGAAGCCGTCAATGGTCATCAGCGTGCCGAAGCTCTCCGTCTCGTAGATGTCGATCTGTTGCCAGTCGGATTGTTCACTGTGCAAATGTTCGCGCACCTTCAGCGAGAAGGCGCAGCCGGCCACATCGTCCACTTCGTGAAACCAGTTCTCATCTCTGCGCATGGGAGCTCCGCGGCGCGCCGGACGGCGCGGGTTCTCGGTTTTCAGTGTTAAGGAAACGCTGATCTATTCGTCGCGTCTCAGGCTTTGCCAGCAAGTCAGCATCAAGGCGCGACTTTGAAAGCGTATCGAGAATACGGTGAAAAGTCGCAACGCAGAGGCTGATTTTCTGGCAAAGCCCCGAAAGGCGGGCCCTGTCGCGCTCATCTGCGGCGTTGCTGTGCACCAGCCTTCCCTGCGCACAGCGCCTTGCAGCTTCAACGCGACAGGGCCCGCTGAGACGTGACGAATAGATCAGCGTTTCCTTCAGTGTTCGGCACTTTGGCCGATGCGCGGCGATTATACCGGCTATACCGGTCCAC
>SLLK01000107.1 GCA_007134115.1 Gammaproteobacteria bacterium
CCCCAGCGCGGCTCGGGCATGTCCGGCAGTTCGCGCCATTGCGTGGCCTGTGGATCAAGCTGCCAGAAGCCGGCTTCGCCCACCCAGGGACGGTCGAGGGAAGCGGCGCCGCCTGTGACATAGACCGATCCACCCATACTGGTGGCAGAAGTATGGTGGCGGGGTTCGGGCAACGCCGGGCCGGTGGCCCAGGTCTGCGCCTGCGGATCATAAAAATGGACCGTGTCCAGCACCTGCCCCATGCCGGCAATGCCGCCCAGCACCACCAGCCGCGGTTCCTGCGGGCAAGGCCCATCGGGGCAGTCGGTCACGCGTTGCGCCACGGTGCTGGCCAGCTCGCCATGCGGCAACGGCATTTCGCTGAGCAGCGACCATCCCGGCGCGTCGCGTGCCTGCGGCGAACTCAAAACCAGCCAGCCGGTTGCTCCGATCACGACTACCAGCAGCGCCAGTACCACAACCGACACGCTCTTCAACAGGACCGACAACATACGCCTGGCCATACACCCCCCTTGCGACCGTTGGCAAACACTGCCGTGGCACAAATCAGCATGAGCGACCCATCATGGCGCGGGCCGGCGCGCGCAGCAACCACCGCGCGTTACCGCCGCGGCAGACGGGTCGGTTTGCGCAACAGCTGGGCTGACCGGAACGTTTCCCCGCCAGACGGGTCGAAGTGTTAAGGTAAGGCGCTTGTGTGCCTGACCGCCTTCAACCTCGGAGAAACACGGACGATGAGCGCGTCGCGTTCTACAATAAACTTCCAGATCAGGACGTTAGGTTCGCTGAACGGTTGCGTCAACGGATTCTACCGTTCCCCGCAGCCCGTTCGCCCCCTACACTACCGCGCATGATGATAGGCGAACGGATCCGCCAGGCCCGTGAAAGATCGGGACTGTCACAGACAGCGCTGGCACATAAACTGGGCATTACCCGCAGCGCCTGCAGCCAGTGGGAAGCCGACGATGGCACCGCGCCACGCCGTGAAAGGCTGGAGCAATTAGCCACCCTGCTCGGGGTCAGCTTTGAATGGCTGGCCACCGGTAATCCCGTCACGCCTGCCGACCCCGATTTCGGTGCGGCCGAAAGTGGCGGTGAGTACCATGTGCGCCTGTCTTCCGACCAGCGCGAGTTGCTGACGCTGTTCAACCGTCTTAACCCCGATTCCCGCCACGCCCTCATCGATCTGCTCAAGACCATGTAGATTCGCCGGTGGCCGGTTTATTGGTCACCTGCACACCGCGCGGCCGGCCGGCCCAGGCGTTTCCTGTTTGGCCCGGACTCCGGTACAGGGCCCGGCGTACTTCACTTGATCCCCTGCACCCTTGGCAACACATCCGGTTTCGTCTAGGATCGCGACCTTCGTCAACCAAACAACGGAATGAAGGTTTACAGATGATGCGCCCGAACCGATCCTGTTTTCTTACTGCAGCACTGCTGACACTACCGGTCGCCGCACCGGCCACCGCCGACCAGGCAGACAGTACCGAGTTCAATCCCATGGTGGTCACCGCCAGCCCCATCGCCCGCCCGCTACTGGACACCGACCAGTCCTTGAGCGTGATCACCCGCGATGAAATTCGTCGGCTCCCGGTGGACAATATCGCCGACCTGCTCAACCTGGCCGGCGGGGTGGATGTGCGCCAGCGCGGCGGACGTGGCGTTCAGGCCGACGTGGGTATTCGCGGCACCGCCTACCAGCAGACCCTGATACTGCTCAACGGCGTGCGCATGAGCGACCCGCAAACCGCCCACCACAACATGAACCTGCCGGTGCCCCTGGCCCACATCGAGCGCATCGAGATACTCAAGGGGCCCGGTTCGGCGGCCTACGGCCCCAACGCCACCGGCGGCGCAATCAACATCATCACCCGCCGCCCGACCACCCTTGAAGGTGGCGCCCATGCCCGTGCCGGCAGCTATGCCTACGAAGATTACGGCGTATGGGGTGGCGGCGGCGATGCGGACGGCAGTCAGCTGTTCTCCGTATCCCAGCGCTCATCGGACGGCCATATCAGCGACGAGCCCACCGACTTCGATATCCGCACTGGCAGCTACACCGGGCATACCGATATCGGCGCGCATCAACTGACCTGGGGGCTGGGTTTCGACCACAAGCAGTTCGGCGCGTTCAAATTTTACACGGCGGATTTTCCGGACCAGCGTGAGGAAACCCGCGCCCTGTCGGGTTACGCAAGCGGGGATATCAGCGCCGGCGCATGGTCGGTCACGCCCAATGTCTTCTGGCGCCGTCACGAAGACTGGTTCCAGACCCGTGACCAGGCTTTCGTGGATGATTTCGGCCTGCCCAGCGACACCATCATCAACGAGCATGAAACCGATGTCATCGGCACACGGGTCGGCGGTCAGCGGCAGTGGCTGGGCGGCATCACGTCGGTGGGCGCGAGTTTCACGGACGAACGCATAGAGAGTAATGCCCTGGGCGATCATGACCGCCAGGAATCCAGCGCCTGGGCAGAGCAACGGTTCTTTCCCGGCCACCGGCTGACCGTTGGCCTCAGTGCGGCGGTCGTTGATTACAGTGATTTCGGTAGCGAGTTTCTGCCCGGCCTGTCGCTGTCCTGGATGTTCACCGATGAGCTCAAGGGCTTCGCCTCGGCGGCGCGTTCCACGCGCATTCCCAGTTACACGGAGCTGTTCCTGGCGACCGGCGGCAATGCCGGCAACGCCGATCTGGAACCGGAGCGCTCCACCTTTGCCGAAACCGGCCTGCGCTGGAATCGCGGGCCACAGACGCTGAGTGGCGCGGTCTTCTACCGGCGCACCAAAGACCTGATCGACTGGAGCCGCGAAGAGGGCGAGACGCAGTGGCAGGCGGACAACTTTGACAGCCACCGCACCTGGGGCAGCGAAGTTGAATGGGTGATGCACGGCAACTGGCGTGGGCCGGTCTCTACCACCCGGCTGTCATGGACCTGGCTGAACACAGAGCTGCGCCTGGCGGAGGACGAAGAGATCAAGTACGCCATGGACTACCCGCGGCATGAAATCGCCGGCACCGTTATCCTCGACTGGCTGCCGACCCTGTCGCAGTCTGTTCAGGTGCGCTACGCGGATCGACGGGGCAGGGAAAGCGCAACTTTGGTCGCCTCCAGGATCGGCTGGACGCGCGGCAATGTCGAGTACACCCTGGAAGGCACCAACCTGCTCGACGAGGATTACACCGAGGCCGGCTTTGCCCCGCTGCCCGGACGCTGGCTGATCGGCGGTCTGAATATAAGTTTCTGAAAACGCACCTGTAGCGGTCCACTTGACGTCGGAAAAACGGTTTGCTATACACTCTCACGTCTGTGCGCAAATATTGAAGCCGCAGACGTGGGGGTCGGCGTTCAACCGCGAGCAAGGGTCATCAACCCGCCGCTTGCCATTTACTGATAAAAGTCAAAGCCACCCCCGACCCGAAGTGACGCAAGATCACGGGGTCAGGGCAGCGCGGGTCATGCATACATGCCGCGTTGTTCAAGGAGGAGACCCGTCACCGGCGGCATGCTGCCGCCACCGACGGTCAAAATAGAAACAGAGGGAGGCTACAAATGCTTTATTCTCAGAAGAGACTGTCACTGGCCCTGTGTCTGCTGGCAGCCGCCATGTTCCTTGGTCTACCCACCCTGGCAGCCGCCAGTCCCGACCGGCCCATCGTCTTCGTGCACGGCTACGGCGGCAAGGGCGGCAACTGGGATACCATGGAGTCGCGCTTCAACAACGAAGGCTGGAACCACACCTACAAGTTCAACTACAGCTCGCTGACCCGCTCCAACAAGACCAGCGCAGGCCAACTGCGTGATGCGGTCAACTGGGTGCGCAGCCAGCATGGCTGGAACACCGTCAACCTGGTGGCCCACTCCAACGGCGGCCTGGTGGTGCGCTGGTACCGTGTGTTTCTGGGCGGCAGCAATGCCAACCATCGCTTTGTGTCCCTGGGCTCACCGCACAGCGGCACTTCCTGGGCCTATGGTTGCTTCAGCCCGGCGTGTTTTGAAATGCGCTACGGCTCGAGCTTCCTCAACGACCTCAACGGTCGCGGCTGCGACCGCTCGCTGTGGTCATCCTGCGACGCCATCATCATCCCCAACAGCAGTGCCCGTTGCGGCAACAGCTCCTGGATGGGGTGTTACGACCATGTCCTGATGGTCAATTCCGCGCATGTGTTCCGCATGACCCGGGACCGTCTGTGGTAATGGTCTGAGCGACAACGATGCGTATTGAAGGCCGCCCTCCGGGCGGCCTTTTTTGTGTCACCGATTCGTCACATCCTGCCCCTGCTGCGGTGGCGGCGCTCGTTCGGCATACTGCAGCACTTGCGGCCTGCCGAAAAAACACCACCCACACCATGACACTCGGGGAGTCTCATAGATGAAAGCCATCGAATATGACCGTTACGGCACACCTGAAGTACTCACCCTGCGCGAGGTAGAAGTACCCGAAGCGGGGCGCGGCCAGGTACGGGTACGGGTGCGCGCCGCCGCCCTGAACCCCAAGGATTGCCTGGTGCGCAAGGGCCGGTTCCGCAATGTCACCGGCAAAAAATTCCCGCGGCGCGCAGGTTACGATTTCGCCGGCGAGGTGGACGCTGTCGGGTCAGGGGTCAATGACATGGCAATCGGTGATGCCGTCTTCGGCATGCTCAACGGCTGGGCCGGGGGGACGCATGCCGAGTACGTGGTGGCGTCATGGCACGAGCTGGCGCACAAACCGCCCGCTATAGATTTTGCCGATGCCGCCGGCATTCCGCTGGCCGCCCAGACGGCGCTGCAGGCACTGCGTGACCTGGGCCGCAGCGGCCCGGGCCGACATGTGCTGATCAACGGTTGCGGTGGCGGCGTGGGTACGCTGGCCGTGCAACTGGCCACCATTCTGGGCGCCAGGGTGACCGGCGTATGCAGTGCCGCCAACGCCGAACAGGCGCGGCAACTGGGCGCCGCCGAGGTCATCGACTACACACAGACCGAAATCAGCCGTGCCGGGGCGCGCTTTGATACCGTGTTTGACGTATTCGGCAACCTCGATTTCCGACAGGCCCGCGCCCTGCTGCGCCCGGGAGGCATCTATATCAGCACGGTCCCCTCTGCAGGCATTGTCCTCGCGCATCTGGCCACGCGTCTGCTGCCACCCCCCCTGCGCCGCGCGCGACTGGTGGTGGTCAAATCACGCCACCGTGACCTGGTATGGCTGGCCGAACAAATGGACGCCGGACGGCTGCGCCCGGTCACTGACCGCACATGGCCGCTGGCGCAGGCCGCCGAGGCCCATGCCTACCAGGAAACCCGGCGTGCCCGCGGCAAAGTGGTACTCACCGTGGACTGACGGGCACAGCCCCGGTGGCATGGCCCACGCCGGCACGCGAACAAAAAAAGCCCCTGATTCATCGAATCAGGGGCTGACTAAAAGCCGGCACCGGCCCCGGGGTTAGGGGGGATAGGGGGGGGATCAGGACCGGTCCCGGCACACCTCCAGCAGGAGAAGAGCCGCCCGGGTTAGCGGGAAGAGGCCCGCGCCCGGACGCCGCGTCCATGCGAATGGGTTACCAGTCAGCTGCGTCGTCGTCCTCGTCATCCTCGTCGGGCCACTCCCAGTCACCCTCGTCGGCCTGCATTTCAGGGCCGGCGGTATCCGCCTGGGTCGAGTACTGCTGATCCGGCATTTCGAACTCGTCCTCGGCCGGTTCGCAGGCCGCCAGACCAAATGCCAGAACGGAAGCCACCATGGCGACGAAAAGCATCTTCAGGTAGTACATATACAGACTCCTTTTTCAGGTACGCTGGTCACGAACAAGCTGTGTCCGCACCCGAAACCCTATTCTACGTAGCGGCTCTGACCCGCCACTGAATCGGGGCTGACCCGTCGCTGAACAAACAGGCCTGCAGCCCTGGACACAAAAAACCCGGCCCTTCAGGGCCGGGTTTCCGGCAGGAGGCTGATATGACCCCTGCCGCGAGACGACTTCATTCAGCGATTACCACTCGCCATAATCGTCATCATCGTCGTCGTCATCTTCCGGATGTTCCCATTCGCCCTCGGGCTGTTCCCATTCACCCGCGGACGAGGTATCACCCTGCATGCTGACTTCCTGGTCCTGCTCCGTGGCGTCATCGCCACCGGCAGTCCAGCCCGCCAGACCCATGGTCATCACGGAAGCAATGAGGGCGATAAACATCAGTTTAATGAACTTCATAAAACGGCCTCCTTGAGCATTACGCTTTCAGTTGGCACATGGCCGGTCCCGG
>SLLK01000283.1 GCA_007134115.1 Gammaproteobacteria bacterium
GCCGCCCCGGAAGGCGTAGATCGCCTGCTTGGGGTCGCCGATCATGATCAGCCCGCCGCGGCCGCTGGCCGCATGAATGGCCCGCAGAATGGCGTACTGGGCGGGGTCGGTGTCCTGGAATTCGTCCACCAGCGCCCAGGGCCAGCGGCGTTTCAGTGCCGCTGCCAGCGCCGGGCCCTGTTGGGGATCGGTGATCGCCCGGTGCAGGGCCTGGATCATGTCGTCAAAGCTGAAAAGCCGGCGCTCACGCTTGATGCGCTCCAGTTGCTCGCTGACTGCTGCGGTTGCTTCGCGAATGCAGTCGATGCGCCACACCACACCGGCTTCCAGCAGCTTGTCCACGGCGGCCGTTTGTGCCGCCGGTACACCGGCCTTTTTGGCCGCGCCCTTGAGCTGGCTCGGCAGCTTATCGGTGCTCAGCAATTCCAGTGTGGCGGGTAGACCAAAGCCGTGCGCCAGGACAGTGTCGACATCCTGGAACAGTGCATCCATCGCCGCCGCGTCGGGTACAGCTTTGATTAGCTTGCCATTGGCCTTGAACTCGCCGGTCCGGGCCACTGTTGTCAGCGTGGCCAGCAGGGCGTCCCGCTGTTTCTGCCATGCCGCGCGGGCGTCGGTCATCAACTGCGCCGCCTGTTGCGGCGCCGGCCCGGCCAGCCGCACGCCAGGCTTTTGCAGTACCGGTCTGATGTCCGCCAGGCAGGCGCCGGGCGACGACCACAGTTGGGCCAGTTCCGGCTTGTCGCCACCGATCACCTGGCGGCGCCAGTAATCACGCACCGCCTCTTCCAGCAGGGGCGCGTCTTCGGTCTGCTCGCCGCGATCAAAGGCCACGCCGCTTTCGAAGGCGTTCTCGGCCACCGCCATCTGCGAAAAGCCGTGGATGGTGGTAATCGTGGCCTCGTCCATGCGCGCGGCGGCATCCGCCAGCCGCCGGGCCAGCGCGGCAGGGTCCTCGTCGCTGCGCTCGATGAAGGCCAGAGTAATGCGGTCTTCCGGCCCGTCATCGGCGCGTCGGGGGTCGGCGGCGATTTGCGCGGCGCGCGCCAGGCGGCTGCGGATTCGTTCGCGCAGCTCCTGGGTGGCGGCGCGGGTAAAGGTCATCACCAGGATCTCGCGCACCGGCAGACGCTGCTCGATCAGCAGGCGCAGATACAGCCCGGCGAGGGTGAAGGTCTTGCCGGTGCCGGCGCTGGCCTCCACCAGGCGCAGGCCCTCCAGCGGCATGTACAACGGCTCGGTCTGCTCACTCACGGCCTGCCTCCGTCGCCGCTTCCATGGCTTCGTGCAGTGGCCGGCACACTGTGTCGGCCAGGCGGCAAAACTCGCTGGTATCCGGGTCGGCGCCCAGGGGGGCATCCGTGTCCAGCACCGTCATCAGGTACGGGTCCTGGACCAGGTAATGCGGCTGGAAGTGGCCCGGGTCGAGCTTGTTATTCAGTGCTTCCAGCGCTTTACTGGCAGCGCCCGCTGCGTCGCCATCCTTCTTCAGGTGCTTGTCTGAGTCCGCCAGGTAGGCCTCGGCCAGCTCCGCATGAAAGGGCAGGGGCCGGCCCAGACCCTCGCGATATTCGTTGACCAGGTCCACCAGCAAGCGAACGGCGGTCTGGCAATCCACCCGCGCCCGGCGCAGGTCGGGCTCCTCGCCGTCCAGCCCGGCCACGTGCAGAGCCGCCTCGTCGTCCAGCTGGCCGGCCGCCTTGAGGGCCAGGTAATCCACCCAGTGCGGCAACAGGTGTTTGAGTTTCAACTTGCCCGGCCGAATGCGGTAGAGGCCGTCGGAATGTACTTCGCTGATGCGCCCCACCAGGCGCACTTCGCCCGCCCCGGTGGTCAGCGCTGTATCAATGACTCCGGCCGTGGTTTCCTGCTGCCAGTCTTGTGCCACCGGCAGCAGCGCGTTCACCGCCCGCGCTTCTCCCGCCCAGGCGCCGGTCGCCAGCGGGGGTGGCGGTAGCACCCCCCGGCGCTGCCACAGCCGGGGCGGTTGATCTTCCTCCACCGCGCGGTCCTCGCGGCGCACCTGGTCGAATAGCTGCGCGCGCAGCACGGCGCTGGACAGCGCATCAAGGGCAAAGGCCTCGTCATCGGCCAGCTGGTCCTCGCTTTGGTCCAGCTTCACGCCCAGCTGCTGTTCCAGGAATACCCGCGCCGGCTCGCGGAAGAAATAGCGCAGCGCCGCCAGTTCGATGATGTCGTCGTCCTCGACGGTCATACGGCTGTCGTCGACGAGGCCGGGTGCGGTGTGTTCCGGATCGGGCCGCGCGCGGCTGCCTTCCGCCCATTCGTCGCGGAAGGTAAAGATACGTGCCGGGCGTTGCCGCTCGAAGTAGCGGCGGCTGAAAGGCTGCATGGGCTGGCGGGTGATCAGCCGCGCCACAAAGTCGGCACGCGACCAGCCGTGAAAATGATGGCGGTGCAGGAAATCCATGAACTCGCCGGCGGTAGCGGCGGGCTCCAGCGGCTCGCCGCTGCGTACGTCGGTGCCGGTGTAGCTGAGGTAGAACACCTCGCCCGCGGCGAGCAGCGCCTGCAGGAAAGCCAGGCGGTCGCTGTCGCGGTTGGCGCGGTCGCCCAGGTGGCGGCGGTGCAGGATCAGGTTGAACTCGCGGCCGCCGTCCTGGCGCGGGAAGTCGCCGTCGTTCATGCCGAGCAGGCAGACCACCCGGAACGGCAACCCGGCCAGCGATTGCAGGCTGCAGAAGGTGACCCCGCCGGAGAGGAAGGGCTGGCGCTGGCCGCTCTCGGCCAGCGCATTGCCCAGCGCCTCGCGCACCGCCAGCCAGTCGATGGGGGTGTCGCCCAGCGCGCGGTCGGCCGTTTCCAGCACCGCCAGGCCCTCGTGAATGGCCTCGATGGCCGCGCTCTCGGCGCTGTCCTCGGGGTCGATTGCAAACAGTCGTTCCAGCAGGCGGTTGAAGCGGTCATGCCAGTCGGCGGCGCGCGCCGGCTGTTCCAGCGTCGCCTGCCATGTGGCCAGATGATCGACAATCTCGTGCAGGCGGCCCAGGGTGTCGGCGGCGTTACCTTCCAGATCCGACCACGGCGCCACATCATCCACCAGTTGCTCTTCGTCGGCCAGCATGCTGCCCAGCAACAGGCGATCCAGGCCGAAACGCCAGCTGTTCTGGTCATAGCGTCCGGCGCCACGCCGCTCCCGGGTGTCGGCGTCCAGACCCCAGCGAATGCCGGCGGCGGCCACCCAGTGCTGCAGGCTGGCCAGATCGGCCTCATCCAGGCCGAAGCGGCGCATGATCGCCGGTACTGCCACCAGGTTCATGATGTGCGAGGCGCTCCAGCGCGCGACCGGTAGCGCCAGCAGATCAAGGAAGGTCTGCACAATGGGATGGCTGGCCCGCCGTGGCTGGTCGGACAGCGACCAGGGGATGTGCGCCCGGCCGCCGGCGCTGCCGAACACGCTGCGGATGGCCGGCGCGTAATCGGTCAGCTTCGGCAGCATGACCACGATCTCGCGCGGCTCCAGGCTTTGATCACGCGCCAGCAAATCCAGCAACTGATCGTGCAGCACCTGTACCTCGCGCAGCGGCCCGTGGCAGGCGTGAATCTGCAGCGAGATATCGTTCTCATCCTTGCCGTCCTTTTCGGGTGTGGCATCAAGCCTGATCATGCCGCGCTGTAACCGCGCCAGCAGGCTGTCGCCCGTCGGCGGCGCGTAGTCCATGGCCTGGCCCAGTGCCGGCTCCTGGATGGCAATCAGCTCGTCGCTGTAGAGCAGGTGCAGGAAGTCCCGCGTCGGTCGCCCCAGCGAGGCGAGCAGGGGATGACCGGCTTCCACCGCGGCCTGGCCGGGCAGGTCCTCTTCGGCCAGCGGGAAATGCACCGACACCCGGTGGGCTTGTGCATCGCCCCAGTACACCTCGCTGGGGTTGGGCAGCAGCAGATGCACGTCCTGTTGCCGCCCCAGGGCATAGAGAAAGCGCAGATAATCCGGTGGCAGGTCGCCCACGCCGAAGACAAACACCCGGCCGGTGGGCAGGGCGACTTCCAGTGTGCCCTCCTGCAGGCCGCCAATCACCTCGCGCAGGGTACGCACCCGGTGCTCCTCGCCCAGCGCCGCCACCAGCGCGCGCCACACGGGTGCCTGCCACGCGGCAGTGACCGACTCGCGCTCTTCCGCGTGGCCATCCCAGGCCATCAGCATGTCGCCACGGAACACCTGGTACTGGTCAAATACATCGGCCAGTCGCTCGGCCAGTTGCAGACGATGCACCTCGCGCGGCTCGCCGGCCAGGTAACGGGCCATGGCCGGGTGGTCGTCGGCCAGCCCCGGCAGCAGGCGGTAGAGATGCCAGACCATGCTGTCGCGGGCGTAGGCCTCGTGGTTGCGATAGCCCAGGCTGTCGCGAATCACATCCCCCCAGATAAACCCCGCCGGCAGGGGGAACTCCACATTGGCCAGCACCCCGCGGTTCTCCGCCAGCTCCTTCTGCAGCCAGCGCTGCACCCCCTGATTGGGCACCAGCACCCGCTCACGCCGCAGCGGCCCTGCCGGCGTGTTCTCCAGCAAGGCGCCCAGCAATTCGGCCAGCCGGCCCAGGTCATGGTGATGGTAGAGCTGAAACAAAAGCGCCTCCCTCGCCGTACTGTGTGCGGCGCTGCTACCTTAGCGCAATCCCCTGGCTACGGAGTATTGTCCGTGTCGGCGACAGTCAGTGTCGCGGCGACCCGGCGCCGCCGGGAGGCGGTCCCGGGGTGAAGCCCGCCGCTGTGTCAGCTTGCCGCGCGGCGGGTCTGTGCGGTGTAGCGGGGATCGGCGGCAGCCCCGGCATGGTCCCCGGCGCGGTAAAAGCGCAGGTCCGGGTGGTTGACCGGTTTCTTCTTGAGCTGCTTGACGTCGGCGTAGTAGTTCATGCTCATCTGCCAGGGCGCTTCCAGGCCCTGGCGGGGCAGGTCGTCGATGGCGCGCTTGACGTAGTTGGCGTCGAAGTCGAGGAACGGCCGGGTGGGCATGTCGGGGTCGGGCAGCTCCGGCTGGCAGTAGTCGTAGCCGTGCTCGTCCATCCAGGCGAGCAGGCGGCAAAAGTGCTGACTGGTCAGGTCGACCTTCAGTGTCCAGGATGAGTTGGTGTAGCCGGTTGCGAAGGCGAGATTGGGTACGCCACTGAGCATCATGCCACGGAAGGTGACCTTGCGATTGAGCTCCACGGGCTCGCCGTCCACGCTGAGTTTGACGCCGCCGAAGGACTGCAGCTTGAGTCCGGTGGCGGTGATGATGATGTCCGCCTTGAGTGCCTTGCCCGACTTCAGCCGGATGCCGTCCTCGGTGAAGGTTTCTATATGGTCGGTGACGATATCGGCCTTGCCGGCGTGGATGGTCTTGTAGAAATCGGCATCCGGTACGGCACACAGGCGCTGGTCCCAGGGGTTATAGGGCGGATTGAAATGCTCGTCCACCGGATAGCCTTCGGGCAGTGATTTGATATTCACCCAGCGGATCAGGCGCCGAGCCAGCTTCGGGTAACGCTGGCAGAGCAGCCAGACCAGCCGCTGCCGGGCAATGTTCTTGCGCCGCGTGATGCGGTAGGCACGCTCGGGCGAGAAGATCTTGCGCAGCCAGATGGCGATGCGGTCCACCGACGGCAGGGGCAGCACGTAGCTGGGCGTGCGCTGCAGCATGGTGATGTGCTGCGCCTCGCGGGCCATGGCGGGGATCAGCGTGAAGGCGGTGGCGCCGCTGCCGATGACCACGATGCGCTTGCCGGCATAGTCGAGATGCTCGGGCCAGTGCTGCGGGTGGATAATCTGTCCTTTGAAGCGTTCCCGTCCTTCGAAGTGCGGCGTGAAGCCCTCGTCATAGCGATAGTAGCCGCTCGCGGAATACAGCCAGCCGCAGGTCATGGTGCTGCGTTCGCCGCTGTCGGTGTGTTCGATGTCGAGCTCCCAGCGGGCCTGCTCGCTGGACCAGCGGGCGCTGATCAGCCGCCGGTGATAGCGGATATGGCGGTCGATGCCATGCTCGGCCGCGGTTTCGCGCAGGTAGGCGAGGATGGAGTCGGCGTCGGCGATGGCTTTGTCGTTGACCCAGGGTTTGAAGGCGTAGCCGAAGGTGTACAGGTCTGAGTCGGAGCGGATGCCGGGATAGCGGAACAAATCCCAGGTGCCCCCGCTGGCGCCGCGTGCCTCCAGAATGGCGTAGCGCTTGTCCGGGTGTTCGGTTTGCAGGTACCGGGCGGCGCCAATGCCGGAAATACCGGCGCCCACGATCAA
>SLLK01000291.1 GCA_007134115.1 Gammaproteobacteria bacterium
AAGGCATGGAGGAAAGTCCGGGCTTCACAGGGCAGGGTGCCAGGTAACGCCTGGGGGGTCTTTACGGACCTACGGAAAGTGCCACAGAAAATATACCGCCCAAGCACCGGTTCTGCCGGTGCCGGTAAGGGTGAAATGGTGCGGTAAGAGCGCACCGCGCCGGTGGTAACATCGGTGGCAGGGCAAACCCCACCCGAAGCAAGACCGAATAGGGAAGCGTGGGCCGCCTTCGGGTGGCCCGGCATGCGGCCCGCATGTGACTTCCGGGTAGGTCGCTTGAGGTGTGCGGTGACGTACACCCCAGATGAATGGTTGTCCCCGACAGAACCCGGCTTACAGGCCGACTCTCTCCTTCTTCCGTGACACCCCTGTGGCCATTGCAGCAGCCTTCCGGCTGCAATTTCTGTGTATAACCCGTCGAGCTTTAGCCTCCAACTGGTTGATTTCCCGCGTGTGAGTCAACGCCTGCCTCGCTTCAGGTTGCTCCCGTAAGTGCCTGTAAGGATTGTATTTCCGTGTCTCCGGGGTGGGGGATTTTCCTTGACACTGGGAGAAAATGGTCCTTATAGTGTGACCAAGTGGAAAAAAGTGGATAAATATGGAATTTCGTGAAGCAGCGGGAGCGAGCACTTGTTCAGAGGGGTCAGCAATATCACGGTCGACACGAAGGGGCGCCTGGCGGTGCCCACCAAGCATCGTGATCGCCTGATGGAGCAATGTGATGGCCAGTTGGTGGCCACCGTTGATGTTGACCATTGCCTGCTCATTTATCCGCTCGCCGAGTGGGAAGAGATCGAACGCAAGCTGGTGAAGTTGTCCAGCCTGAATCGCAAGGCGCGCAGCCTGCAGCGCCTGCTTGTAGGGCACGCCACCGAGCTTGAGCTTGATGGCAACGGCCGCATTCTGTTGCCGCAACCGTTGCGCCAGTTTGCCGGCATCGAGCGCCACGCCGTGCTGATCGGTCAGGGCAACAAGTTCGAATTGTGGGACGAGGCCCGCTGGCAGAGTCATCGTGACCAATGGCTGGCGGAGTATGACGGTGACGATCTGGACCTGTCTGACGAACTGGAGTCGCTGTCATTGTGAACTGTGCCGCGGTCGATGATAGCCATCGCCCGGTGCTGCTGGATCAGGTGGTCGAAGCCATGGCGATCAGGGCGGACGGTTGGTACGTGGACGGGACCTTCGGGCGGGGCGGTCATGCCGCCGCGATCCGGTCGCGTCTGGGCCCCGATGCTCGCCTGTGGCTGGTAGATCGTGATCCCCGGGCGGTGGCGGCGGCGCAATCACGCTTCGGCGATGATCCCCGCTGCGAGGTGTTGCGCGGGAACTTTGCCGAGCTTGACCGGCTGGTGCCGGCGCGCGGCAGGATCGATGGTGTGTTGCTGGATGTGGGCGTGTCATCGCCGCAGCTTGATGATGCCGCGCGTGGTTTCAGCTTTTATCGCGACGGCCCGCTGGATATGCGGATGGACCCCGATACGGGCATCAGTGCGGCCGATTGGCTTCACACCGCCGCGCCGGGAGACATCGTGCGTGTGCTGCGTGAGTTTGGCGAAGAGCCGCAGGCGCGACGCATCGTGCGCACCATAGTGGCGGCGCGCGAGGGTGCGCGCATTGCCACTACCGGCGCGTTGGCGCGACTGGTAGAAGAGGCAGTGCCGGCGCGTTTTCGCGAGGCCGGGCGGCATCCGGCGACGCGTACCTTCCAGGCCATACGTGTGTATATCAACGGTGAGCTTGATGCATTGCGCGCCGGCCTTGAGGCCGGCGCGACGCTGTTGGCACCCGGTGGACGCCTGGCCGTAATCAGTTTTCATTCGCTGGAGGATCGTATCGTCAAGCGTTTCATGCGGGATCGTTCCCGAGTTGATCCGGCCCTGGCGAAGCTGCCCGTGGTGCCCGAATCGGCCCGGCCCACTTTGCGGCTGGTGGGCAAGGCGCGGCGCGCGGATGCGTCGGAAGTGCAGGCCAACGCACGCGCGCGCAGTGCCGTGCTGCGCGTTGCGGAGCGTTTGTCATGAGCGCGCGCATTGTGGCCGTGATGCTGCTCGGTCTGGCGCTGATGGTTTCCGGGCTGGGGCTGGTGCACGTGAAGTACGAGAACCGGCAGATGTACGGGCAGTGGCAGCGTCTGATCAATGAGCGTGACGAGCTGAACGTGGACTGGGGCCGTCTGCAACTGGAGCTGAGTACGTGGGCCACGCACCCGCGTATAGAACGACAGGCGCGCGAGCGGCTGGGGATGAAGATCCCGGCCGGTGACGAGGTGGTGATTATTCGTGAATGAGACACCGGTGAACAACACGGTCTGGCGGACGCGCAGCTACTTGCTGCTGGCCGGCTTTGTGCTGGCCGCGCTGGTGCTGACCTGGCGTGCGGTGGATCTGCAGGTGTTGCACAGCGGTTTCCTCAGCAGCCAGGCTGAGGCGCGCCAGGTGCGGGTAGTGGATATTCCCGCCCACCGGGGCATGATCAAGGACCGCAATGGCGATCCGCTGGCAGTGAGCACACCGGTCGATTCCGTCTACGTTAATCCCGGTCGTCTGGTCGGCGATCCCGAATCCATTGCGCGGCTGGCCGCAGTCACTGGCCATGAGGCCGAGGCGCTGGCCAGCGCGGTGCAATCCCGTCAGGGACGCGAATTCATGTATGTGCGTCGCCACATGACGCCGGATGCGGCGGCGGCAGTCACTGCGCTGGACCTTCCGGCGGTTGGTCTGCGCCGCGAATACCGCCGCTATTATCCGGTGGGTGAAGTCGCCGCCCATGTGCTGGGTTTTACCAATATTGATGATCGCGGCCAGGAAGGTCTGGAACTGGCCTTCAACGACTGGCTGCGCGGTGAGTCCGGCAGCAAGCGCGTGGTGAGGGACCGCCTCGGGCACGTGGTGGAAGAGATCGGTCTGGTCAAGGAGCCGCGGCCGGGCAAGGACCTGCTGCTGAGCATTGATCGCCGCGTGCAGTACCTGGCTTATCGTGAGCTCAAGGCGGCGGTGGCTGAACACGGCGCCCGGGGTGGCTCCATCGTGATTCTCGACGTGGAGACCGGTGAGGTGCTGGCCATGGCCAACCAGCCCGCTTTCAATCCCAATAACCGGTTGACGCTCAACCGCAAGGCAACGCGCAATCGTGCTGTCACCGACGTATTCGAGCCGGGTTCCGCGTTCAAGCCTTTCGTGGTGGCCGCCGCCCTCGAGCACAAGACGGTGACGCCTGATGCCCTGATTCAGACCGCCCCGGGGTGGTTGCGCGTGCAGGACAGCACGGTCAGGGATTTTCGCAATTTCGGTGAGCTCAGCCTGACCCGTGTGCTCAGTCAGTCGAGCAACGTGGGCGCTACCAAGGTGGCCATGACGCTGTCGCCGGAACAACTATGGACCGGGCTGCGGGGTTTCGGTTTTGGTGATATCACTGCCAGTGGTTTTCCGGGCGAGCGCGGCGGTTATCTGAGCCATTTTGATACCTGGCAGCCCATCCGTCAGGCGACGCTGGCCTATGGTTATGGCGTTTCGGTGACGCCGCTGCAACTGGCTCGCGCCTACGGCGCCTTTGCCGCCGGTGGTGTATTGCGGGACGTGTCCTTCTTGCGTGTGAACCAGCCGGCGCCCGGCCGTCGGGTACTCGACGAGGCGACCGCGACCCGCATGCTGGACATGCTTGAGCATGTGGTCACCGAGGGTACCGGTACCCGTGCCCGCGTGCCGTTCTACCGCATCGCGGGCAAGACGGGTACGGCACGCAAATCGGCTGTCGGTGGTTATGCCGAAGGCCGGCATGTGTCGGTGTTTGCCGGTGTGGCACCGGCGACGGCGCCCCGCCTGGTCACCGTGATCATGATCGATGAGCCCAGTGGCGAGGCCTATGCCGGCGGCCAGGTGGCGGCGCCGGCTTTTGCGCGTGTGATGACGGGTGCCCTGCGGTTGCTTGATGTACCCCCGGACGGTCTCGAGGACGGACAACGGGTGGCCGGGCTGGGCGGCACACGGGAGGCAGGACCATGATGGCGATGGCACCGGCACCCGGCATGACCCTGGCCGAACTGCTGTCCGGCATCGTGCCGACGGATGTCTGTCCGTCGCTGCGCGTGCGCCGGGTCAGCGCCGACAGTCGGCAGGTGGACGGCGATACGCTGTTCCTGGCCCTTGCCGGCGCCCGCAGCCATGGTCTGCAATGGAGCGGGCAGGCCGAACGTCAGGGCGCGGTGGCCATTCTGTATGAGCCGGCCGAGGGCGTGGTGCCGCCGGTGGCCGGTGTGCCAACCATTGCCGTACCGCGTCTGCGTTGCCATGCCGGGGCGCTGGCCGCGCGCTGTTACGGCGAGCCCTCCCGTGCGTTGACCATGGTGGGCATGACCGGCACCAACGGCAAAACCTCCTGCGCACACATGCTGGCGCAGGCGCTGCACCGCGACGATGATCCGTGCGGCCTGATCGGCACCCTGGGCAACGGATTTCCCGGGGTGCTAGATGCGGCAACCCACACCACGCCCGAAGCCACCGCCCTGCAGGCGCTGCTCGCCGATTTCCGCGACGCGGGCGCGCGCCGGGCGGTGATGGAGGTTTCTTCCCATGCGCTGGAGCAGTGTCGGGTTGCGGCGGTGCAGTTTGCGGTGGCGGTGTATACCAACCTCAGTCGTGATCATCTGGATTATCACGGCGATATGGATCGCTACTTCGCCGCCAAGCGGCGGCTGTTTGATATGCCATCCTTGAGCGCCGGCGTGATTAACGCTGCCGATGCGCGTGGTGCACAAATGCGCGAGGCATTGCCCGGGGCGGCGACCTGTCTGTGGTTCGGCGCCGGCGCCCGCAAGCGGGCGAAGGCGCGTAATGATCAATGGCTGGAGGCCGAGTCACTGGAGCCCACAGCGGATGGTCTGCGCCTGACGCTGGTCGGTGCCGCCGATCTGACGCTGGATCTGCCCCTGCTCGGGCGCTTCAATGCCGAGAACGTGCTCGCTGTGGTGGGTGCGCTCATCGCGCTGGGGCGGACGCCGTCACAACTGGCCCGGGATCTGGCGCAGATAGGTCCGGTCCCCGGCCGCATGGAGCGGCACGGTGGCGGCGCGCACCAACCGCTGGTGCTCGTGGATTACGCGCATACCCCGGACGCGCTGGCCAAGGTGCTGGATGCGGCGCGTGAACATTGTCGGGGCCAGTTGTGGTGCGTTTTCGGTTGTGGCGGAGACCGTGATCGGGGCAAGCGGCCCCTGATGGGTGAAGTCGCGGCACGTGGCGCCGACCACGTGGTGCTTACCGATGACAATCCGCGTCATGAGGTGCCGTCGGACATCGTCGCGCAGATTCGCGCCGGGGTGCCGGCCGGCGCGTTGGCAAAGGTGATGCACGCCCGCGATGAGGCCATTCGCACGGCCATTCTCAGTGCGGCCCCGGACGATGTGGTGGTGATCGCAGGCAAGGGGCATGAACAGTGGCAGGAGGTCGCCGGCAAGCGGCGGCCGTTCAGTGATGCCGGGCAGGTGGTGAAGGCTCTGCGGGAGCGTGATGCATGATGCAGGCAACGCTCGACCAAATGGCTACGGTGCTTGACGGACGCTGCACTGCGGCGGCCACGTGCACCGGCGCCAGCATCGACAGTCGCGCGCTGGAACGGGACAACCTGTTCGTGGCGATCCGTGGTGAGCGCTTTGACGGCCATGATTTTGTGGCCTCCGCCGGAGACGCCGGCGCGGCGGCGGCCATGGTGTCGCGGGCGCTGCCGGTCTCTCTGCCGCAGTTGGTGGTGGCGGATACACGCGTGGCGCTGGGTCAACTGGCGGCATGGTGGCGCAAACGCCTGAGCCTGCCGCTGGTAGGCGTCACTGGCAGCAACGGCAAAACCACGGTCAAGGAACTGCTGGCCGGCATTCTGGCTCGACGGGGGGCGGTGCTGTCGACCCGGGGCAACCTGAATAACGACCTGGGTGTGCCGCTGACGCTGTTGCAGATGGGGGCTTCGCACCATGCAGCGGTGGTCGAGATGGGCGCCAACCATGCCGGCGAGATTGCTCACCTCGCGACGTTGGCCCGACCCGACGTGGGCGTGGTCACCAATGCCGGTCGCGCACACCTGGAGGGCTTTGGTTCGCTGGCCGGGGTGGCCCGTGCCAAGGGTGAAATGTTCAGCGGGCTGCCTGCCAATGGTACCGCGATTATCAATCGCGATGATGCCTTCTATGCGCTGTGGCGTGATCTGGCCGGCGAGCGGACGGTAGTGACCTTCGGTGTGGACGCCGGGGCCGATGTGCGCCCTGCGGGCGATATTGAAACGCTGGCCGGTGGCGGCTCAGCGTTTGTACTGGTCGCCCCGGCCGGCGAAATCCGGGTCACGCTGTCGCTGCCCGGCCTGCACAACGTGCGCAACGCGCTGGCTGCCGCTGCCGCGGCGCTGGCGGCCGGGGCCTCGCTGTCGGACGTGGCCGGCGGGCTGGAGGCAGCAACGGCGCCGCCCGGTCGCCTGCAGGTGCATTCTGCGCCCGGCCTGAAGGTCATTGATGACACCTATAATGCCAATCCCGATTCACTGGACGCGGCGCTGGAAGTGTTGATGCAGCAGCCGGGGGAACGCTGGCTGGTGATCGGGGATATGGGTGAACTGGGTGAAAGTGCGGGCGAACTGCACGAGGCGATGGGGCTTCAGGCGCGTCGCGCGGGTGTGGTCCGTCTTTACGCGCTGGGTGACCTGGCGCGAAGGGCGGCGGCGGGCTTCGGCGCCGGCGGCGCGCATTTCGACAGCGAAGCGGAACTGCTTGCCGCCCTGCACGCCGACATGCATGAAGATCGCACCATTCTGGTCAAGGGGTCCCGTGCCATGCGCATGGAACGGGTGGTAAAGGCGCTGCTGGCGCCAGTGACTGCCGCGGCACGGGGAGACTGAGCATGCTCTTTCATTTGAGCGAATTTCTGGTCCAGTACCATACGGTGTTCAACGCCTTTGGTTACATCAGCATGCGGGCCATTCTGGGCGTGCTGACGGCCTTGCTGATCTGTCTGCTGGTCGGTCCCGGCATGATCCGGCGCCTGGCTGAACACCAGATCGGCCAGACCATTCGCGATGACGGTCCGCAAACCCATCTCGCCAAGAGTGGCACGCCGACCATGGGCGGCGGTCTGATACTCATCGCCATTGCCGTCAGCACGCTGTTGTGGGCGGATCTGACCAATCGCTTCGTCTGGATCGTGCTGTTGACCATGCTGGCGTTCGGCGCCATCGGCGGCGTCGACGACTACCGCAAGCTGGTCCTCAAGGATGCGCGCGGTCTCCCGGCGCGCTGGAAGTTTCTGTGGCAGTCGATATTCGGCGCTGCGGCTGCTGTGGCTCTGTATGCCGGCGCCCAGACGCCGGCGGAAACGGCGCTGTTGGTGCCATTCTTCAAGGATATTGCCATACAGCTGGGCATGTTCTACCTGGTGCTGGCCTGGTTTGTGATCGTTGGTTCAAGCAACGCGGTCAATCTGACCGACGGTCTGGATGGTCTGGCCATCATGCCCACGGTGATGGTTGCCGGCGCGCTGGCGGTATTTGCCTACGCCAGCGGGCATTACCACTTCGCCACCTATCTGGGCATTCCGTTTATTGCCGGTGTCGGCGAAACCGTTGTGTTCAGTGCGGCCGTGGTCGGCGCCGGGCTGGGCTTCCTGTGGTTCAACACCTATCCCGCGCAGGTATTCATGGGCGACATCGGGGCCCTGGCTCTGGGCGCCGCGCTGGGCGTGCTCGCGGTAGCGGCCCGCCAGGAACTGCTGCTGGTGGTGATGGGCGGGGTGTTCGTGATCGAGACGGTTTCGGTGATCGTGCAGGTGGTGTCGTACAAGCTGACCGGCCGTCGTGTATTCCGCATGGCGCCCCTGCACCACCACTTTGAGCTCAAGGGCTGGCCCGAGCCACGGGTCAGTGTGCGTTTCTGGATCATTACCGTGATCCTGGTACTGGTGGCGCTGGCCACCCTCAAGCTGCGTTGATACGGATGGCACAGCATGCACACGCAAAACAGGCAGCGACAGGTGACGGGCCGGCCATGAAGCCGACGCGGCAGCGAAGCCTGGTGCTTGGACTGGGCGTCACGGGTCTGTCCGTGGCGCGTTTCCTGTGCGCGCGTCATCAAATGGTCGCGGTCGCCGATACCCGAGAGGAGCCGCCGGCGCTGGCGGCCCTGCGTGAGGAGTTGCCCGATGTTGCGGTGTTTCTGGGCGCGCGCGCTGCTGCGGCGCTGGATCATGCCGATCGGGTGATCGTTTCGCCCGGATTGTCGCTGCGGGAGCCGGTGCTGGTGGCGGCGCGCGAGCGTGGCCTGCCGATACTGGGTGATATAGAACTGTTTGCCCGTGAAGTCAGCGGGCAGGTGGTGGCGATCACCGGCTCCAACGGCAAGAGTACGGTGACCACGCTGGTCGGCATGATGTCGCGTGAAGTGCCGCAGCGCACCGAGGTCGGCGGCAATCTGGGCGTGGCGGCGCTGGATCTGCTGGCGCGCCGCCAGTCGGATCTGTATGTGCTGGAGCTGTCCAGTTTTCAGCTGGAGACCACCGAGTCCCTGCATACCCGGGTTTCGGCGGTACTCAATCTGAGCGCCGATCATATGGACCGCTACCGCGATATTGATGAATACGCCGCGGCCAAGCAGCGCATCCTGCGGCACGCCGGCACCGCTGTGCTCAACCGTGACGACCCGGTGGTTATGGCCATGGGCGCGCACCATGACGCGGTGGTCAGTTTTGGTCTGGATGCGCCATCGGCGGCACACGACTATGGCGTGTCGGGGCATGGCGATGACGCCATGCTGGTGCGCGGCAAAGAGCCCCTGCTGGCAGTGCGTGAGCTGCTGGTGAGCGGCCGACACAATATCGCCAATGCCCTGGCCGCGCTGGCCATCGGCGAGGCCGCGGGACTGCGGCGTGAGGCGATGCTTCGCGTGCTGCGCACGTTCCCGGGGCTTGAGCATCGCAGTCAATGGATCGCGTGTATTCATGATGTGGACTATTTCAATGATTCCAAGGGCACCAATGTGGGCGCCACGGTGGCCGCTGTCACCGGCTTGCAGCGCTCACTCATTCTGATCGCCGGCGGTGACGGCAAGGGGGCGGATTTCGCGCCACTGGCACCGGCGGTGCGCGCGCACGCGCGTGCCGTGGTGCTGCTGGGTCGCGATGCGCCACAGCTGGCTGCGGCGCTGGCCGATACCGTTCCCCTGCATCACGTCCGTTCCATGCGCGAGGCAGTCGGCATGGCCGCGAGCCTGGCGGAGCCCGGCGATGCTGTGTTGCTGTCACCGGCCTGCGCCAGTTTCGATATGTTCAGGGATTACCAGGAGCGCGGTCGCGCTTTTGTTGCTGCGGTGCGGGAGATGAAGGGCTGATGGCCCGGGTATATCCATCCAGTGCTCCGGTGGGGCAGGCAGGCCCCGCCGCCATGACCCCGGCAGCGACCTGGTCGCGGCTGGATGGTCCGTTGTTGCTCGCCGTGGCCGCCCTGCTGGCCCTCGGGCTGGTGATGGTGACTTCGGCGTCCATGCCCATGGCCGACCGCATTACCGGCAACCCCTGGTATTACTTTACGCGCCAGGCCGTGTACATGTGCCTGGCGCTGATGGTTGCCTTTGTGGTGATGCAGGTGCCCACCACCGTGTGGCAGCGGGCGGGTTACCCGCTGGTCGCGCTGGCCCTGATTCTCCTGGTGCTGGTGCTGATCCCGGGCATCGGCAAATCGGTCAATGGCAGCGCTCGCTGGATCGACCTCGGTGTGTTCCAGATACAGGTGTCTGAACCGGCGCGCCTGTTCCTGCTGGTCTACCTGGCCGGCTATCTGGTGCGTCATCACGTGGCGCTGCAGGATGGCTTCGGCGCTTTTTTACGGCCCATGCTGGTGCTCAGTCTGGCTGTGGCGCTGTTGCTGATGGAGCCCGATTTTGGCGCTGCGGTGGTGCTGGTGGCCGCTGCGCTGGTCATGCTTTATGTGGCCGGGGTGCGCCTGGGCTACTTCATCATGCTCTTCTCGGTGTCCCTGGCGGCCATGCTTTTTCTGGTGTGGTCTTCACCTTACCGGGTGGCGCGTTTTACCGGGTTTCTCAATCCGTGGTCGGACCCTTTCAACTCCGGTTTCCAGTTGACCCAGTCGCTGATTGCCATTGGTTCAGGTCAATGGCTGGGCGCGGGGTTGGGCGGCAGCATGCAGAAGATGTTCTACCTGCCCGAGGCACATACCGACTTCCTGTTTGCCATTCTTGCCGAGGAGCTTGGGCTGGCGGGATCGCTTACGGTGATCGCCCTGTACGCGGTGGTCATCTGGCGCACCATGCACATCGCCGCCGGCGCTGCAGCTGCGGGCCGCTGGTTCTCGGCCTATCTGGTGTATGGCCTGGGGGCGTGGCTGGGCATGCAGGCCTTTGTGAATATAGGCGTCAACATGGGGCTGTTGCCGACCAAGGGTCTGACCCTGCCATTGATGAGTTACGGCGGCAGCAGCTTGCTGGTGACTGCCGTGGCACTGGGCATTATCTTGCGCGTGGGTCTGGAAACCCGTTCGCCGCGACTGGCCGGAGGTGAGCGATGAGCGCGGGCACGGTGCTGATCATGGCCGGCGGTACCGGCGGCCATGTTTTCCCGGGGCTGGCCCTGGCCGCCGAGTTGCGGGCCCGTGATGTGCCCGTGGTGTGGCTGGGAACGCCGGCCGGCATGGAGGCGCGTGCGGTCCCCGGAGCCGGTATCGAATTGCGTTATCTGCGTGTGCGCGGCTTGCGCGGCGGGGGCTGGCGGCGCTGGTTGATGGCGCCGATGGTGCTGTTGCTCGCCCTGTTCAAGGCCATGGCCACGCTGCGCGCCGTGCGCCCGGCGGTGGTGGTGAGCATGGGTGGCTTTGCCGCCGGGCCCGGCGGACTGGCGGCCTGGTTGTTGCGCTATCCGTTGCTGGTGCATGAGCAGAACGCCGTTCCCGGCATGACCAATCGTATCCTGGCCCGCTTCGCTGCCGTGGTGTTGTGCGCCTTCCCCGACACTTTCCCCGCGCGCCGCGCCGCGCGGGTCATTGGTAACCCGGTGCGCGCCGATATTCGCGCGCTGGCCGATCCCGAGACGCGGCTGGCCGACCGCCAGGGCCAGCCCGCACGCTTGCTGGTGCTGGGCGGCAGTCAGGGTGCGCTGGGTCTGAATCGTCTGGTCCCGCCCGCGCTGGCCCAAATCACCCAAACGCACCCGTTGCAGGTGCGTCACCAGTCGGGGCAAGCCGCTGAAGATACGGTCCGGGAGGCGTATGCGAATTTTGCCGGTGACGTGACGGTGGAGTCATTCGTCGACGACATGGCAGCCGCCTACGCGTGGGCCGACCTGGTGATTGCCCGGGCCGGGGCATTGACCATTGCCGAGTTGCAGGCGGCCGGGCTGGGCGCCGTGCTGATTCCCTACCCGCATGCCGTTGACGATCATCAGGCGCGCAACGCCGAGCACATGGTGGACGCCGGTGCGGCCGTCATGCTGCGCCAGGACGGTCTGGACCCGGCACGGCTGGCGCGGACCCTGATGCCGCTACTGGCCGATGCCGGGCGCAGGCTGGATATGGCCCGCGCCGCCCGCGCGCAAGCGCGGCCACAGGCTGTTGACGCACTGGCCACTGCCTGTCTCACGGCGGGAGGTATTTCATGAATGCCCGTCAGCAGCAGGGTGCGCCCATGCAGGCCTGGATGCGTCGTATCCGTCGCATTCATTTTGTGGGTATCGGCGGCGCCGGTATGTCAGGCATTGCCGAGGTCCTGGTCAACCTCGGGTACGAAGTGAGTGGTTCGGATGTGAAGGAGAGTGCGACCACCCGCCGGCTGGCCGGACTGGGTGCGAAGATCGCATCAGGGCATGCCCCCGGGCACGTAAAGGGCGCGGACGTGGTGGTCATTTCCAGCGCCATTGCCGAGTCCAACGCCGAAGTCGGCGCTGCGCTGGAGTGGCGCATACCTGTCGTGCCGCGCGCCGAAATGCTGGCCGAACTGATGCGCTTCCGTCACGGCATCGCGGTCGCCGGCACCCACGGCAAAACCACAACCACCAGCCTGGTGGCGAGTATTCTTGCCGAGGCGGGACTGGATCCCACCTTTGTGATCGGCGGACGGCTGAACAGTGCGGGCGCCAACGCGCGCCTCGGTGCCGGACAATACCTGGTGGCCGAGGCCGACGAGAGTGATGCCTCCTTCCTTCACCTGCAACCGCTGATGGCTGTGGTGACCAATATCGATGCCGACCACCTGGGCACCTACGGTGGTGATTTCAAGCGCCTGCGCGAGGCCTTCGTGAGCTTCCTCCATAACCTGCCGTTCTACGGGCTGGCGGTTATGTGCCTGGATGATCCGGTGGTGCGCGACATGCTGGGTGAGGTGAGCCGGCCGGTGTTGACCTACGGTATGGCCAGCGATGCGGCAGTGCGCGCCCACGACATACAGGCAAGCGGCGGGCAGATTCGCTTCCGTGCAACGCTGCCGGATGAGGCCGGCAGCCTGCCTCTGGTGCTCAATTTGCCGGGCCGCCACAACGTGCTCAATGCGCTGGCGGCCGTGGCGGTGGCTCATGAACTGGATGTGGCGCCCGGCGCGATCCAGTCCGCGCTGGCCAGTTTCGAAGGCATCGGCCGACGCTTCCAGATCCATGGCGAGCATCTGACTGCGGCCGGCTCCGTGCTGTTTATTGATGATTATGGCCACCATCCGCGGGAGATCGAGGCAACCATCGGCGCCGCCCGCGAAGGCTGGCCGGAGCGCCGCCTGGTGGTGGTATTCCAGCCCCATCGCTACAGCCGTACCCGCGATCTGTTCGAGGATTTTGCGCGGGTGCTCTCGCAGCCCGACCGGCTGGTGCTGTGCGAAGTCTACGCCGCCGGCGAGGCGCCGGTGCCGGAGGCCGACGGCCGCGCTCTGAGCCGGGCGGTGCGGGCACGCGGCAAGGTGGACCCGGTGTTTGTGCCGGCGCTGGATGAACTGCCGGAGGCGCTGGCCGGCGTACTGCGTGATGGCGATGTGGTGCTCACTCTGGGCGCGGGTGATATAGGCACGGCTTCGGCTGCGCTGCCAGCCCGGCTTGGCCGACAGGGGGACGCATGAACGTGGTTGAACACGATCAGCGCCTGCGCGGCGAACTGCGCATCAATGAGCCCATGGCGGCCCATACCTCCTGGCGTGTGGGCGGCCCGGCCCGGCGCTTCTACCGTCCGGCGGATATGGATGATCTTGCCGCTTTCATGCTCACCCTGCCCGAGGATGAGCCGCTGTACTGGGTGGGATTGGGCAGCAATCTGCTGGTGCGTGACGGTGGCCTCGCCGGCACCGTGATCGCCGTGCACCGCGCGCTGGGTGGACTGGAACATGAGGCGGACGGCCGGGTTCTGGCCGGCGCCGGCGTGCCCTGTGCGCGCATTGCGCGCCAGAGCGTGAAGTGGGGCCTGAGCGGCGGGGAGTTCTTCGCCGGAATTCCCGGCACCCTGGGGGGTGCGCTGGCAATGAATGCGGGCGCCTTCGGCGGCGAAACCTGGGGGCGGGTGACGGCGGTGCAGGTGATGAACCGCCACGGTGCGTTGCGCTGGCGCCAGAGCGAAGACTATCAGGTCGGCTATCGCAGCGTGACCGGTCCCGCTGATGAGTGGTTCGTGGCAGCCCGCCTGCAGTTCCAGATGGATGCTGCCGGCGACGGCCGCGAGCAGATCCGCGCCATGCTCACGCGGCGCAATGCCACCCAGCCCACGGGCCAGGCCAGTTGCGGCTCGGTGTTCCGTAATCCGCCGGGCGACCACGCGGCGCGTCTGATCGAGGCAGCCGGGCTCAAGGGCCTGCGTGTGGGCGGCGCTTCGGTATCCACCAAGCATGCCAATTTCATTATCAACACCGGCGATGCCTGCGCCGCCGATATGGAACGCCTGATAGAGCAGGTGCGCGACAGTGTGGAGCAGCAGTTCGGTGTGACCCTGATACCTGAAGTACGCATTGTCGGGGAGGCGGGATGATGACACAGCCGTGGCAGCATCAAGTCCGGGATCCGGCGGCGTTCGGGCGGGTTGCCGTGCTGATGGGCGGGCATTCCGCTGAACGCGAGATCTCGCTCAACAGTGGCGGTGAAGTACTTGCCGCGCTGCAGCGTGCCGGTGTGCAGGCGCAGGCCGTGGACCCGGCGTGTGACGAACTGGCCGCTCTGGCCGGATTCGACCGCGCATTCGTGGCCCTGCATGGCCGTGGCGGCGAGGACGGCGTGATTCAGGGGCTGCTCGAAGCCCTGGGTGTGGCCTATACCGGCAGCGGTGTGTTGGCCTGTGCGCTGAGTATGGACAAGCTGCGCACCAAGCAGGTGTGGCAGGCCCAGGGGTTGCCGACGCCCGCCTGGTACTGGCTGCGCACCGAAGAGGATTGCCATGCGGCGGCGAGCGAGCTTGGTCTGCCGCTGATTGTGAAGCCGGCGCGGGAGGGCTCGAGCATTGGCATCAGCAAGGTGACCGAAGCCGGCGCGATGGTCGCCGCCTGGCGCGAGGCCCTGGCGCTTGATCAGCGGGTGATTGCCGAGCGCTGGATCGAGGGCGGGGAGTATACGGCGACCATACTCGGGCGGCAGGTGTTGCCGATGATCCGGCTGGAGACACCCAACGCCTTTTATGACTTTGAGGCCAAGTATCGCTCCGGCGATACCGGCTACCAGTGTCCGTGCGGATTGTCTGCGGCGCTGGAGGCGCGCATCGGCGCGCTCTGCCTGGAGGCCTTTGACGGGCTGGATGCGAGCGGCTGGGGACGCGTTGATTTCATGCTGGATGAGCAACAGCAGCCGTGGTTGCTGGAATTGAACGCCGTGCCCGGCATGACCGACCACAGCCTGGTGCCGATGGCGGCCCGCGCCGCCGGGCTGGATTTCGATGGCCTGGTGCGCAGCATTCTGGAAACCAGTATCCGTTCGGCAGGGGATGTGCACAGATGAGCGTTCATGCGCGCAGATACGCACCCCAAAGACCGGCCCGCCGGTGGTCACGGCCGTTGCTGGTGACGCTGGTGCTGCTGCCTGGCGCGGCCTTGCTGGTAGCCGTCGGGTGGCGTGCCCTGCCCGGTTATACCGGGCTGGCATGGCTGGAGCTGGAAGGCAGTTTCGATCAGGTCAGCGAACAGCGCATCGCCGAACGGCTGAGTGAGCACCGTGGCCGCTCTGTGGTGGCGCTGGACCTGCGCGCGCTGGAGCAGGCGCTGGGTGAGATGGGCTGGGTCGACCGGGTACGCCTGCGCCGTATATGGCCGGACGGACTGCATGTAGACGTTCGCGAACAGCAGGCGCTGGCGCGCTGGGGTGAGATCGGGCTGGTCAACAGTCGCGGCGAAGTGTTCACCGTGGGCGACGCCCACATGCCCGAACACCTGCCGGTGCTCGATGGTCCGCTGGAGCACGCAGCCGAGGTACTGGCCACCTGGCGTGAGGTGACGCGTGTACTGGAAAGACATGAGCAGCGCGCGGATTACCTGGCAGTGGATCGCCGTGGCAGCTGGCGGGCGGTGCTGGGAAACGGTGTTGAATTGCGACTGGGACCGGACGACCCGGTGCGCCAGACCACCCGGTTTGTGCGCACTGGTTTGCCCGAATTGGCGGATCGCATGGCGGAAGTGGCCTATGTGGATCTGCGTTACACCAATGGATTTGCTGTTGCGCGGCGCGCCGCGCGCCGCGACCACGATGCGGCGGAGGGGAGCTGAGAGCGATGCAGAGAAAGCCGGAACAAAGCCTGATCGTGGGGCTGGATATAGGAACCTCCAAGGTCATGGCCATTGTGGCCGAGGTAACCGCCGATGGCGCGGTGGAAATCATTGGCCTGGGGTCGCATCCCTCGCGCGGGTTGAAGAAGGGCGTGGTGGTGAACATCGAATCCACCGTGCAGTCCATACAGCGCGCAGTGGAGGAGGCCGAGCTGATGGCCGGCTGTGAAATTCACTCTGTATATACCGGTATCGCCGGCAGCCACGTGCGCAGCCTGAATTCGCACGGCATTGTCGCCATCCGCGACAAGGAGGTGCGGCGCGAGGATGTGGACCGGGTGATTGATGCTGCGCGGGCGGTGGCTATCCCGGCCGACCAGAAAGTGCTCCATATCCTGCCCCAGGAGTTCATCATTGATGAGCAGGAAGGGGTGCGTGAGCCCATCGGCATGTCCGGGGTGCGCCTGGAAGCCAAGGTACACATGGTGACCGGCGCGTTGTCGGCGGCCCAGAACATTATCAAGTGTGTGAACCGCTGTGGCCTGGAGGTGGACGACATCATCCTCGAACAGCTGGCCTCGAGTTACGCGGTGCTGACGCAGGACGAGCGCGATCTGGGCGTATGCCTGGTGGATATAGGCGGCGGCACCACGGATATCGCCGTATTTACCGATGGTGCGATTCGGCATACGGCAGTGATCCCCATTGCCGGCGACCAGATCACCAACGATATTGCGGTGGCCCTGCGCACCCCCACGCACCACGCCGAGGAAATCAAGATCAAGTACGCCTGCGCCCTGCCGCAACTGGCCAATCCGGAAGAAAGCATCGATGTGCCCAGTGTGGGTGATCGGGCGGCACGCCGCCTGGCGCGCCAGACCCTGGCCGAAGTGGTGGAGCCGCGTTACGAGGAACTGTTCGGGCTGGTGCAGGCCGAGCTGCGCCGCAGCGGATTCGAGGATCTGATCGCTGCCGGTGTAGTGATTACCGGCGGCAGCGCGCGCATGGAGGGCGCTGTGGAGCTCGCCGAGGAAGTGTTTCATGTGCCGGTGCGACTGGGGCTGCCGCAATACGTGAGCGGCCTGTCAGACGTGGTGCGCAACCCCATCTGTGCCTCCGGTGTGGGGCTGTTGCTGTTCGGACTGGAGAGCAACCGGAACAGCTCTCTGCGGGGTGTCTCGGGACTGCGTCTGGAAGGGCTGTGGGAGCGAATGAAAAGCTGGTTTCAGGGGAACTTTTAGGGTGTCCGTGCACGGGGTGTGCGGACGACTGTGTATGTGCTGTCACGCTGTTCAGCGCGGCGGTGAACGATTTGCCCGAAATTCTAGAGGAGGGCGGTTATGTTCGAGTTAATGGATGCCTATAGTCAGAACGCCGTGATCAAGGTGATCGGCGTGGGTGGTGGTGGCGGCAATGCGGTACAGAATATGGCCGCCGCCGGCATTGAAGGTGTGGAGTTCGTCTGCGCGAATACCGATGCGCAGGCACTCAAGAACAGCGGCGCGGGCACTGTGCTGCAGCTGGGATGCGGTATTACCAAGGGACTGGGTGCGGGCGCCGACCCCGACATCGGGCGGCAGGCCGCGATGGAGGACCGTGAGCGCATAGAGGAGATCATCGAAGGCACCGACATGTTGTTCATCACCGCCGGCATGGGCGGGGGTACCGGTACCGGTGCGGCACCGGTGGTGGCCGAGCTGGCGCGCGAAATGGGCGTGCTGGTGGTCGCCGTGGTGACCAAGCCTTTCCCGTTCGAGGGCAGCAAGCGCATGCAGGTGGCCAAGGAAGGGATTCGTGCCCTGGGTCAGAACGTTGACTCACTGATTACCATCCCCAACGAGAAATTGCTCACCGTGCTGGGCAAGGAAGTCAGTCTGCTGGATGCCTTCAAGTCGGCCGATGCGGTGCTGCTCAATGCAGTGGCAGGTATTGCCGAACTGATTACCCGTCCGGGCCTGATTAACGTGGATTTCGCCGATGTGCGTACGGTGATGTCGGAAATGGGTATGGCGATGATGGGTGCCGGTCGTGCCTCGGGCGAGGGACGTGCCACCAAGGCCGCCGAGGCGGCGCTGTCCAGTCCGCTGCTCGAGGAAGTCAATCTGGCCGGAGCCCGTGGCATCCTGGTCAATGTCACCGCCGGTATGGATATGTCCATCGGTGAGTTCGAAGAAGTCGGCAATACGGTCAAGGCAGTGGCCTCCGAGGACGCGACGGTGGTCGTGGGGACCGTCATTGATCCCGAGATTTCGGGCGAATTGCGCGTCACTGTAGTGGCGACAGGGCTGGAGTCCACGCTGAACAAGATGGGCGACAATCCGCTCAAGCTGGTGCGGCGGGGCAATGACGGCGAGGTTAACTACTCGGATCTGGACCGGCCGACGGTGATTCGCAAAAAAGCGGCGGGAGATGTCTCCGCGGGCAGTGACGCCGATATGGAGTATCTGGATGTGCCTGCCTTTTTGCGGCGACAGGCTGACTGAGCGGAAAAAGCCCGGGCGGTGAGGGTCACAAAAATCGGGTAAACTGAAACAGGGTCTGTTCAGGGTCCCGTGAGCGGGTGACACTGATGCCCCGTCTTCGCACCCGGTGTGTGATCTCCGACAAGGGCCGCTTGCGGTACGTCGCCGCCGGTCAACGCATAACAGGCATCTTGCGAGCATGTCCAGACAGTACACTTTGAGAAATACCGTGCGCGCCGCGGGCACGGGGTTGCACTCCGGCCACAAGGTCTACATGGCCCTGCGTCCGGCGCCCGCCAATAGTGGCATTGTGTTCAGGCGCACCGACCTTCCGGCCGGTCCCCGCGAAGTACGCGCCAGCGCGCCGAACGTGGGCGATACCCGGCTGTGTACCTCGCTGGTGGATGGCGAAGTGCGGGTGGCCACCGTGGAGCATTTGCTCTCGGCCATGTCCGGCCTGGGGATCGACAACGCAGTGGTTGAACTGAGTGCGGCTGAAGTACCGATTATGGATGGCAGCGCCGCGCCCTTTGTGTTCTTGTTGCAGTCTGCGGGACTGGAGCAACAGGATGCGCCGCGCCGTTTTCTGCGTGTGTTGGAGCGTGTGGTCGTTGAGGATGAGGGCAAATGGGCCCGCTTTGATCCGTGGGATGGTTTCCGGGTGGATTTCACCATTGATTTTGATCATCCGCTGTTCCGCAACCACAGTCGCCGGGCAGTGGTGGATTTCGCTACCACATCCTATGTGCGCGAAGTCAGCCGCGCCCGCACCTTCGGGTTCATGCGCGAAATCGACACCCTGCGGGCCGGCAACCTGGCGCTTGGCGGCAGCCTGGACAACGCTGTGGTGGTGGATGATCATCGCGTACTCAACGAGGACGGGCTGCGTTTCGAGGACGAATTCGTCAAGCACAAGATTCTGGATGCCATTGGCGATATCTATCTTGCCGGGCACCGCGTGATCGGGCAGTTCACCGGCTATTGTTCCGGCCACGATCTGAATAATCGGCTTGTGCGGGCCTTGCTCGACAGGCCCGCAGCCTGGGAAATCGTGGAATTTAACGGCGCAGCGGATACGCCCGTGTGTTACAGCGAAGCGCAGCCGGCCTGAGTTGCGGGGCCATGATCAGTCCCGGGTTCGCGATGCCAGTTTGCGCAGCGACGCTGCCAGCAGCGGATCGTCGGTACTCTCTGCCAGTTGTTTCAGCGCCGAGGCGGACTCCGGCGAGAGTCGACGCGCCGGTTGTGAGCGGGGTGCGGTCGGTTGAATCGGCGCGATACGCACCTGCAGGCGCTGCGGCGGGCGCTTGTGATTGCTCGCAACTTGGCGCAGGATGCCTTTGGAAAGGTAGCGCAGGCGGCTGGCCCAGGCAGGGCTGTCGGCGATCAGTACCAGCGTGTTGCCGCGGAGATTGGCTACTTCACAGTGCGGGCGCATGTCGGCCGGCAGGCTGCGATGCAGTTGCTGTGTCAGTTCACGCAGCATCGCCGCCTTTTCGAGTATGCCCGAAAGCGCCTTGTGACCAGTCGTGAGACTTGACAGAACAGTGGGTTGTCGTGGTTTCATAAGGTGGTTTCAGGAACAGGGATCAGGGCCGTCTGCGGTCTGCCGATGACACGGTGTCACAGAGAAAAGCATAAATGAACGTCATACTGTTTACCAAGCAGCGCGGGCATCTGCATCAACTCAGCCTGGCCCAGTTGCATATTGCGCTTCCCGTATTTCTGGGGCTGGCGTTGGTGCTCGCAGCGGTGTTCGGTTCCGGCTATTACTACGCGGTCTCCCACGGCGCGGCAAGTCCCGATTCGATGGCGCGCACCATGCAAGCCGAACTGGCGAAGCAGGAAGAGGAAATCCGGCGCGCCACCCGTGATGCGAATGAGAACGTGCAGGCGCTGTCGGTACGGCTGGGCCAGTTGCAGGCACAGGTCACGCGGCTTGAGGCGCTGGGGGAAAGGCTGACACACATGGGCGGCCTTGAGGACGGCGAGTTCGACTTCGCCCAGGTGCCGGCGCTGGGTGGCCCGCTGGGCGGAACCGCCGATGTCACCCGCGAGGATGAATTCGGCGAGTACACGGCAGATTTTGCGCAGGCGCTGGATTCACTGGCCCAGCGACTGGAACATCGGGACCAGCAGCTCGGTGTGCTGGAGAACCTGATGCTGAACCGGCAGTTGCATGCCGAGGTGCATCCGTCAGGCCGACCGGTCAACGCCGGCTGGATTTCCTCCCATTACGGCGTCCGCAATGATCCCTTCTCGGGGCGACGCACGCGGCACTACGGCACCGACTTTGCCGCGCGTATCGGCACGCCGATTACCGCAGTGGCCAGTGGCGTGGTGACCTGGTCGGGCAAGCGGCACGGCTACGGTTACCTGGTGGAGATCAACCACGGCAATGGTTATCGCACTCGCTACGCCCACAACAGTGTTAACAAGGTAGAAGTGGGTGATACCGTCAAGCGGGGCGACCTGATCGCCGAGGTTGGTGCCAGCGGTCGGGCCACCGGGCCGCATCTGCATTTCGAAGTGCTGCACAACGGCCGTGCGATTGATCCGATCGACTTTATAGAAGCCGCCAGTAACTA
>SLLK01000353.1 GCA_007134115.1 Gammaproteobacteria bacterium
AAACGCGTGGCGCATGAAATCGGCCTGATCATCAAGATACGACCAGCGATAATGCATGGCGTGGCGCAACATCGCCTGGCTGCCGTAGTACTGCACCACAATCGCTACCACACGTTGCAGCGGTCCCGTCGGGTAAGCGCTGTAAGGCACACCCCCGGCCTCGAAGTGATCAATGATGTCGAGGCTGTCCTGGATGATGTCTCCATCCGCGGTCACCAGCACCGGGATAATACTGCGCCCGATGGCCGGCATGATCTGTCCGGAAAACACCGGATCAGACGGCGGGCGCTCCACATAGCCAATGCCCTGGGTGCGCAGATAACAGCGCGCCACCCCGGTATAGAGGGAGTGGGGTACGCCATAAAGTACGTTGCCGCCGTGGCCGTCAGCCATGGATTCGCTCCTGTGTTGTTGATCGCCTGATGGCGCCCGCAAGGCGCCCCGGGGGTTCAGGCTTCGGGTTTCGGGGTTCGGGGCGCATTGCGTTGTGACGGATCACGCTTGAAGTCCCTGACCATCTCATGCGGATCAATACGCGCCCGTTGCGCCTGTGCCGCTTCGGCCCACCACACCATCTGCGCCAGCGGCCGGCCGAAATATGCCTGCCAGCGCCGCGCGTCACCGCCCGACTGCACCGCGCCGTCTTCGTCGAAAACGTCCTGCGCATGCGGCACATGAATCATGGCCGAAACCGGCAGACAGCCCAGCTCGGCAAGAAAGGTGCGCATCGCCACAGCAGCCCGCATGCCGCCCCACTGCCCGGCAGAATAGGTCACGATGACCCCGGGTTTATACGCAAACAGGGAACTGCCGAAATGGTTCAGCAGGTTGGCCAGCGCCGGGCTCATGGAGTGATTGTATTCCGGGCTCACCATGATATAGCCGTCGGCGGCTTCAATCTTTTCCGCCAGCGTCTGCAATGGCGCCGGAACCTCGCTCTTCGTATACGCGAAATGCGGCTTGAAGACCGGCCCGAGCTCATAATCCAGTGGATCAATCAGTCCCACTGTGTGCGTGTCGAAGTGGCGGGCAAAAAACGCTTCACACGCCCGGCTGACCCGCACGCCAAGGCGTGCCGGGGCCGGCGGCGTGCTGTCGCGTACCGTACCCACAAACATGAGAAATTGCATCATCGACTCCCCGCTAAACATCACACCTGACAGCCGGCGGTTGGCGTACCACCCGGGCCCGAACCTGAGTCACCAGGGATCATGCATGGTCATGCCCGGATAGTGAAGCCGGGCGGCAAACAAAAACACCCCGCCGCCCGCAATCAGTGCACCGCGTCGAGCCATCCGGCTGTCTTTATCCACACCCGGCCGGCCTGCGCGGCAGTTCGCGAAAGTGCTAAGGTAGGCGGCGCCGACCGCCCGCTACCAGATACGCAGGACAACATCACGTCATGGACATGAGCACTTTCGGGGACTTCCGCGACCTCGTCGTCGAGGTATGGCGCGATGGTGTATTCGGCATTGCAATTGCCGAGTCACTGGTGGCATTGCTGATTTTTTCCCTCTTCCTGCTGGCCAGAAACGTGCTCACACGCCTGGTATTCAGGCTGGTCCGCCGCGCCACCCAACGCACCCAAACCGATATCGACGAGCATGTACTCAACGCCCTGCGCGATCCGATCCGCTTTATTCCCATCGTCATGGGGATCTTTTTCGCCACCAACAGCCTCGATGTAGGCGAGGACACCGCCGCCTTCTTCTACAACCTCAACCGCTCACTGATTGCTTTTACCCTGTTCTGGGGTCTGTACCGCCTGACCACGCCGGTGGGCGAGGTGTTGATGAGGACCAGCCGGTTTCTCACCGACGCCATGGTGGGCTGGGTGATCAAGGCGGCCAAGGCGTTGTTCGTGGTGCTGGGTGCCGCCACCATCCTCGAGCTGTGGGGCATTGCCGTGGGTCCCATCGTCGCCGGCCTTGGCCTGTTCGGCGTCGCCGTTGCGCTGGGTGCCCAGGATCTGTTCAAGAACCTGATTGCCGGTCTGTTCGTGATCGGCGAGCGTCGCTTTAATGTCGGCGAATGGATCAACGTGGAAGGCGTGGTCGAAGGCACCGTCCTGGAAATCGGCTTTCGCACCACCACCATCAGGCGTTTCGACCGGGCGCCGGTGTATGTGCCCAACTCAAAGCTTTCGGACAATGCGGTCACCAACTTCACGCGCATGAGTCATCGCCGGATCCGCTGGATTATCGGCGTTGAGTACCGCACCACCATCGATCAGCTACGCCAGATTCGCGACGGGATCGAGCGCTATATCCTGGATAACGAAGCGTTTGCCAGCCCCTCTGAAGTGGCCACATTCGTGCGTATTGACGCTTTTTCCGACAGCTCCATCGACATCCTGCTGTATTGCTTCACCCACACCACAAACTGGGGCGAATGGCTGGAAATCAAGGAACGCCTCGCCTATGAGGTCAAGCGCGTGGTCACCGAGGCCGGCACCGGCTTTGCGTTCCCCAGCCGTTCGCTGTATCTGGAAACCCTGCCGGATGCCCCGGAAGTATTCCCGCTGCAGCAGGGCACGGCAAAAAAGGAATGACCGGGCCTGACCGGCAAGTCGGGAGATCACTTCTCAGGTAGCGTGACGGTGCCGCAACATCGCCCCCAGCAGGCGGCGTGAAAATGCCAGTTGACTGCGCCAGTAACCGCGATAGCGAGGCAGTTCATCCACAATATCCGCGACCCGGCTATCGTAGAAAATATGCAGCGCGGGCGCCGGCACCAGCGCGGCATCCCCGATGTTGGCACTGGGCACGATCACCAGTTCGCCGACCAGCGGCAGGCGCATGAATTCAATGGCCGGTCGCTGACATGCGCGACACTTGCCCCTTTGAGCAGCCGGCGGGCGACGCCAGACACTCAAATCAAGGGACTCCCCGGTCGGCGGACTTACGTCGCGACGGCGAAACAGTGTGATGTCAGCGTACGGGCTGCGATTCAACGCCTGCCACAGGGTGCAATGACAGAATGCGCGCATCAGCGGCGCACCGTGCACCGTGAACCGCGTGTCCCCGCAAGGACACTGACAATTGGGCACCGCGCCCGCTCCGGCCGTACTGGTGTGGTTTTTGGTGTTCAGCTTTGACCGCTCCTGACAAGCATGGACACAGAATAAAGGCGGTCGACGACACGCGAACGTCAAACTGGACCAAAACATGGTCGGCACAGGCTCAAAAAAAAGATCGTGATGGGCGGTCCGCAACCTTCTGATAAAACACGGTTATACGCATTCACCCGGCGTTTCGATCAGAGGCGTAAAGACACCGCCGGCATCGGCGAGATGAGCCCGTCATAACGGCTTCTGCGCCAGCACATCGTTTGTCCATGGAGCCGCTGTTTGCCCCTGCAACGCGCCCTCCTGGCACAGACTCCGGAAACAGGGTTGCCCCTGCGGGCTGCGTTCTCAGAGCCCCTGCGCACCGCGTCGCAACCAGTCATGTACAAATGCCAGCTTGTGCCGGGCGTGGTCCGACAGCACGAACGGATACAGGTCCGATAAACCCATGGAACGATTCACGTGATTGATGCCCACAGTGAGCGTGGCCGCAACGTGAATCAGCCGCTCGGGGTCCGGCTCTGAGTAAGGATCCCAGCCGGCGCCGGGTATCTGCGGTGATGACAGACCTGTGGCCACGAAACTGTCGGCGATATCGGTCAGATGCAACAGGTGCGACGCGGTTTCCGCCCAGTCCTCGTGAGGATGCGCGGAGGCGTAACTGGTCAGGTAATACTGTTTCCACTCCGCCGGCGGGCCGTGCTCGTAGTGATGCTGAAGCGCCCCCGGGTAATCAATCCGCTCGTCGCCGAACATGGCGCGGAAGGCATCGAGAAAATCCTCGCGCAGACTCAACCGCCACCAGAGCATATGGGCAATCTCGTGGCGCATGTGACCGATCATGGTGCGATAGGGCTCATCCAGCGCCTGGCGGCGGGTGGTCACCAGCACCGGGTCCCCCTCCGCCACACTGATGGTCACCACGCCTTCAGCGTGCCCCATCGGTACCGGGGTCGGGCCTTCCGCAAGCAAATGAAATGTCGGCGGCGCGCCCGGATCTTCCGGGCGGAACCAGTGCCAGCGGCCGAGATTATCCAGCACCCAGCGCTTGGCGGCTTCAGTCTGCGCCCAGTTGGGAATCGCGTCGGGAATTGAAGGATCGGGCGCCAGCGCCGTCATCGCACAGGAGCGGCAGAATTCCCCCTCTTGGGGTGCAATCCAGTTGCACCCGATTCTCTCGCGATTGGCGCAGAACGGCGGCATCGGCAGGAAAGCCCGCGCCTGGGGGTCGTAGGCAACAGGCATACCGTCGGCGGTGGCGAGGTTGTCGAACCAGAGAGTGCCGGCACCTACCGGATTGGCAAAAACACGCATCAGGGGTACTCCGGAAAAGAACGTTACCTGCCATCATGCGCGCCGTGGCAGCCTGGCTACAAGGGGCTTTTTCTCGGCTGCTCGCGGGATGTGCCCGCCAGGGGCACGTTTAGGGAACCGCTGGTCTATTCGTCGCGTCTCAGGGCTTTGCCGGAAAATCAGCATCAAGGCGCGACTTTGAAAGCGTATCGAGATGCGGTCAAAAGTCGCAACGCCGGGGCTGATCTTCTGGAGAGGCCTGGAAGGGCAGACTCCCGGGTGGCGGGTTCCCGGCCTCCCGCTCCGCCTCCACCCTCGGTATGTCCGGCAACGCACAGACGTTTGGTCACGAAATACGTCAATGTAAGCCGTGAAAGAAGAGGAAGCGCCACCTGACTCGTCGCCTCTTTGTCTGTCAGTTCAGGTTAATCAACGCCTAATGGTGCGCCGCATGAACCAGACCGAGCTTATCGCACAAATCGCAGATGAATTGCAGATTTCCAGGACGCATTCGCAGCAATTATTGCGGGCGACATTGCGGGAAATTCGCGACCTGCTCGTTAATGGAGAGGCGGTTAGCATTCCCCAATGGGGCACTTTTGATACGGCGACACACGAACCGTGGCGTGGCTTTCTGCCCTCGGGTTTCCTGCCACTGGGTCAGGGCTACGCCATCTTTCCCAAACGGCGTGTCCCCGTTTTTCGTACCGGGAAGCAGCTACACGACGGCGTTTATGAAATTGATGACATTGATGAGCGAGCCCTGGCATGAACGACGCCGCGCACAAAATCACCTATGAATCGTTCACGGAGCGGGTCGCCAGGCGCGCCAACGTCAATGACAGCGAAGCGGACGCCTATATACACCAGTTTGCCAAAACTGCCGGAGACGCACTGGAAAACGGCGATGAAGTCCAGCTCTACCGTTTCGGACGCTTCCGTACCACGCATATCGACGAGCGTCCGGGAAACAACCCCCAAACGGGGGAAGCGTTAACGGTGCCAGAGCATACACGTGTGGACTTTCAGCCCTACAAGGCACTGTTGATCGCGGTCAACTGGCCTTTCCGTCACTTACGCACCCGGATGCTCCCTGACAAAGAACACGATAGCCGACCAGGCGTCATGACCTGGTTGCTACTGGCACTGGTATTACTGGCGCTGATTCTGGCAGGCATCTTCATATACAACCGGATGTCCAGCCCGGACAGCGTTACTGCAGCGCCTGCAGCAGGCCCGGCAGACGCAACACCGCAACAACCCGCCATCGAGCCGGCCCCGGCCACCACCGCAACTGAAACCGGCACGGCTACCGATGCGCCTCCCGATACGGCAACGGGCACGGGTACGGCAAGCATCACTTCCATAGAACCCGTTGCAGCACCCGTTGCGACCACCACGAATTTCCTCGTGACCCCCGGAGACACCTTGTGGAACATTTCACAATCGCAGTGGGGCGACACCTCATGGTGGCCCGTGATTTATGCGGAGAACAAGCCGGACCTGGCCGGCAGGAACCCCGATCTCATCGAAAGCGGAAGCTCACTGCGCATACCAGTGCTGGCAGGCAGCGCCGCGCAACCCACAGACGCGGATATCAGACTGAGAACGAACGCGTATCGAATAGTTGCCGACGATTATGCGTGGTTGGGTCACCCCAGAGCCGCTGAATACCGGTCGTTCGTCAACCGCGGATTTGGTATAGGGAACCGCTGATCGATAGCGTCACCACAGGGTCCGCGCTAACAACCCGACACCAGTTACCCGGATGTTGAAGTGTCAGGATTGACCCAACCCCCGTGTTCGGAACCCGCTGAGACGT